>NZ_JCALCF010000016.1:0-128315 GCF_059812185.1 Mycobacterium sp. NGS67 | reverse complement strand
ACCGCCGTCTGCTCGCGGCACTACCGCCGCCCGGCTGCCAGAGCACGTCACCGTCGGGATTGGCCACCCGCGACAGAATGAACAGCAAGTCCGAGAGCCGGTTCAGGTACTTCGCCGGCAGCACGCTCACCCCGTCCGGATGCGCCTCGACCGCGGCCCACGCCGAACGCTCGGCGCGACGGGCGACCGTCCGCGCGACGTGCAGCAGTGCCGACAGCGGCGAACCACCCGGCAGGACAAACGAATTCAGCGCCGGCAGATCCTCGTTGTAGGCGTCGCACCAACCTTCCAGCCGGTCGATATAGGGCTGGGTGATACGCAGCGGCGGATACTTCGGGTTGTCCACCACCGGAGTCGACAGGTCCGCGCCCGCGTCGAACAGGTCGTTCTGAATCTGCTTGAGCACACCTGCGAGTTGCTCATCGGGTGCGCCCAACGCCACCGCGACGCCGATCGCAGCGTTGGCCTCGTCGCAGTCCGCGTAGGCGACCAGGCGGGCGTCGGTCTTGTGGACCCGTGAGAAATCGCTCAATCCCGTCGTGCCGTCGTCGCCGGTGCGGGTATAAATGCGGGTCAGATGGACTGCCATAGGCAAAACCGTACCGGGCCGACTGACATGGACGGTGTCGCTCACTAGACTTACCCGGGTGGCGGAGCGATTCGTGGTGACTGGTGGCAGCCGGTTGTCCGGCGAAGTCGCCGTCGGAGGCGCCAAGAACAGTGTGCTCAAGCTGATGGCCGCGACCCTGCTGGCCGAGGGCACCAGCACCATCACCAACTGCCCTGACATCCTCGACGTGCCGTTGATGGCCGAGGTACTGCGTGGTCTCGGCGCCACCGTCGAGCTCGACGGGGACGTCGCCCGGATCACCTCACCCGACGAGCCCAAGTACGACGCCGACTTCGCCGCCGTACGCCAGTTCCGCGCTTCGGTCTGTGTGCTGGGGCCCCTGGTCGGACGCTGCAAACAGGCCAGAGTCGCGCTGCCCGGCGGCGACGCGATCGGATCGCGGCCGCTGGACATGCACCAGGCGGGTCTGCGGCAACTCGGCGCCACCTGCAACATCGAGCATGGGTGTGTGGTTGCTCACGCAGATACGTTGCGCGGGGCAGAGATTCAGCTGGAATTCCCGTCGGTGGGCGCCACCGAGAACATTTTGATGGCAGCGGTCATGGCCGAGGGCGTCACCACCATCCACAACGCCGCACGCGAGCCCGACGTCGTCGACCTGTGCACCATGCTCAACCAGATGGGTGCCCAGATCGAGGGAGCCGGCTCACCGACCATGACCATCACCGGCGTCCCGCGGCTGCATCCCACCGAGCATCGGGTCATCGGTGACCGCATCGTGGCGGCTACGTGGGGGATCGCCGCCGCCATGACCCGCGGCGACATCACCGTGACGGGAATAGATCCGGCGCATCTGCAGTTGGTGCTGCATAAGTTGCACGATGCGGGCGCCACGGTCACCCAGACCGATACCAGCTTCCGGATTGCGCAATACGAACGGCCCAAAGCGGTCAACGTCGCGACGTTGCCGTTTCCGGGGTTCCCAACTGACTTGCAGCCCATGGCGATTGCGCTTGCCTCGATCGCTGACGGCACCTCGATGATCACCGAGAACGTGTTCGAGGCACGGTTTCGCTTCGTCGAGGAGATGATCCGGCTCGGGGCCGACGCGCGCACCGACGGGCACCACGCCGTGGTGCGCGGACTGCCGCAGTTGTCCAGTGCTCCGGTGTGGTGTTCGGACATCCGCGCAGGTGCCGGCCTGGTACTGGCAGGCCTTGTGGCAGACGGAGATACCGAGGTCCACGACGTGTTTCACATCGATCGCGGCTACCCGTTGTTCGTCGAGAACCTGGCGATTTTGGGAGCCGAGATCGAGCGGGTACAGTAGCCATCGTTCACGCCCCACAGGCGCGATCACCTCCCAAAAGATGATCGAAACCAGGGCTTGACTCTCTAGCCGGATCTGTATTAAGCTGGCAGGGTTGCCCCGAAGCGGGCGAAACAAGCAGTAAAAAGTGTTGTTTGAGAACTCAATAGTGTGTTTGGTGTTTTTGTTTGTTGTTGTTTTTTGACTACATTCGGCGCCCCCCGTGTGTCGGTGTAGTCGTTTTTTCAGATGCCAGTTCATGGCGTCTTTTTGTTAGGTCAGATTTTCTCTGATTGTGAATTCACCTCGGTATCGAGGGGTTTTTGTTTGGAGAGTTTGATCCTGGCTCAGGACGAACGCTGGCGGCGTGCTTAACACATGCAAGTCGAACGGAAAGGCCCTTCGGGGTACTCGAGTGGCGAACGGGTGAGTAACACGTGGGTGATCTGCCCTGCACATCGGGATAAGCCTGGGAAACTGGGTCTAATACCGGATAGGACCACGGGATGCATGTCCTGTGGTGGAAAGCTTTTGCGGTGTGGGATGGGCCCGCGGCCTATCAGCTTGTTGGTGGGGTGACGGCCTACCAAGGCGACGACGGGTAGCCGGCCTGAGAGGGTGTCCGGCCACACTGGGACTGAGATACGGCCCAGACTCCTACGGGAGGCAGCAGTGGGGAATATTGCACAATGGGCGCAAGCCTGATGCAGCGACGCCGCGTGGGGGATGACGGCCTTCGGGTTGTAAACCTCTTTCACCATCGACGAAGGTCCGGGTTTTCTCGGATTGACGGTAGGTGGAGAAGAAGCACCGGCCAACTACGTGCCAGCAGCCGCGGTAATACGTAGGGTGCGAGCGTTGTCCGGAATTACTGGGCGTAAAGAGCTCGTAGGTGGTTTGTCGCGTTGTTCGTGAAATCTCACGGCTTAACTGTGAGCGTGCGAGCGATACGGGCAGACTTGAGTACTGCAGGGGAGACTGGAATTCCTGGTGTAGCGGTGGAATGCGCAGATATCAGGAGGAACACCGGTGGCGAAGGCGGGTCTCTGGGCAGTAACTGACGCTGAGGAGCGAAAGCGTGGGGAGCGAACAGGATTAGATACCCTGGTAGTCCACGCCGTAAACGGTGGGTACTAGGTGTGGGTTTCCTTCCTTGGGATCCGTGCCGTAGCTAACGCATTAAGTACCCCGCCTGGGGAGTACGGCCGCAAGGCTAAAACTCAAAGGAATTGACGGGGGCCCGCACAAGCGGCGGAGCATGTGGATTAATTCGATGCAACGCGAAGAACCTTACCTGGGTTTGACATGCACAGGACGCCGGCAGAGATGTCGGTTCCCTTGTGGCCTGTGTGCAGGTGGTGCATGGCTGTCGTCAGCTCGTGTCGTGAGATGTTGGGTTAAGTCCCGCAACGAGCGCAACCCTTGTCTCATGTTGCCAGCGGGTAATGCCGGGGACTCGTGAGAGACTGCCGGGGTCAACTCGGAGGAAGGTGGGGATGACGTCAAGTCATCATGCCCCTTATGTCCAGGGCTTCACACATGCTACAATGGCCGGTACAAAGGGCTGCGATGCCGCGAGGTTAAGCGAATCCTTTTAAAGCCGGTCTCAGTTCGGATCGGGGTCTGCAACTCGACCCCGTGAAGTCGGAGTCGCTAGTAATCGCAGATCAGCAACGCTGCGGTGAATACGTTCCCGGGCCTTGTACACACCGCCCGTCACGTCATGAAAGTCGGTAACACCCGAAGCCAGTGGCCTAACCCTTTGGGAGGGAGCTGTCGAAGGTGGGATCGGCGATTGGGACGAAGTCGTAACAAGGTAGCCGTACCGGAAGGTGCGGCTGGATCACCTCCTTTCTAAGGAGCACCACGAAAAGCACTCCAATTGGTGGGGTGCGAGCCGTGAGGGGTTCTCGTCTGTAGTGGACGAGGGCCGGGTGCACGACAACAAGCAAGCCAGACACACTATTGGGTCCTGAGGCAACACTTGAGTGTTTCAGGTGTTGTCCCACCATCTTGGTGGTGGGGTGTGGTGTTTGAGAACTGGATAGTGGTTGCGAGCATCAAATGATCGCGTCGCCGTTCGCGGTGGCGTGTTTCTTTTGTGCAATTTTATTCTTTGGTTTTTGTAGTGTTTGTAAGTGTCTAAGGGCGCATGGTGGATGCCTTGGCATCGAGAGCCGATGAAGGACGTGGGAGGCTGCGATATGCCTCGGGGAGCTGTCAACCGAGCGTTGATCCGAGGATTTCCGAATGGGGAAACCCAGCACGAGTGATGTCGTGTTACCCGTATCTGAATATATAGGGTGCGGGAGGGAACGCGGGGAAGTGAAACATCTCAGTACCCGTAGGAACAGAAAACAATTGTGATTCCGCTAGTAGTGGCGAGCGAACGCGGAACATGGCTAAACCGCATGCATGTGATACCGGGTAGGGGTTGTGTGTGCGGGGTTGTGGGAATGATCTTCTCAGCTCTACCTGGCTGAGAGGCAGTCAGAAAGTGTCGTGATTAGCGGAAGTGGCCTGGGATGGTCTGCCGCAGACGGTGAGAGCCCGGTACGCGAAAATCCGACACCTGCCTTGATCAATCTCCCGAGTAGCAGCGAGCCCGTGGAATTTGCTGTGAATCTGCCGGGACCACCCGGTAAGCCTAAATACTTCTCGATGACCGATAGCGGATTAGTACCGTGAGGGAATGGTGAAAAGTACCCCGGGAGGGGAGTGAAAGAGTACCTGAAACCGTGCGCCTACAATCCGTCAGAGCCTCCTTGTGGGGTGATGGCGTGCCTTTTGAAGAATGAGCCTGCGAGTCAGGGACATGTCGCGAGGTTAACCCGTGTGGGGTAGCCGCAGCGAAAGCGAGTCTGAATAGGGCGCATCCCTTTGGGGTGTAGTGGCATGTTCTGGACCCGAAGCGGAGTGATCTACCCATGGCCAGGGTGAAGCGCGGGTAAGACCGCGTGGAGGCCCGAACCCACTTAGGTTGAAGACTGAGGGGATGAGCTGTGGGTAGGGGTGAAAGGCCAATCAAACTCCGTGATAGCTGGTTCTCCCCGAAATGCATTTAGGTGCAGCGTTGCGTGGTTCACCACGGAGGTAGAGCTACTGGATGGCCGATGGGCCCTACTAGGTTACTGACGTCAGCCAAACTCCGAATGCCGTGGTGTCAAGCGTGGCAGTGAGACGGCGGGGGATAAGCTCCGTACGTCGAAAGGGAAACAGCCCAGATCGCCGGCTAAGGCCCCAAAGCGTGTGCTAAGTGGAAAAGGATGTGCAGTCGCAGAGACAACCAGGAGGTTGGCTTAGAAGCAGCCACCCTTGAAAGAGTGCGTAATAGCTCACTGGTCAAGTGATTGTGCGCCGATAATGTAGCGGGGCTCAAGCACACCGCCGAAGCCGCGGCACATCTACTTTTGTAGGTGTGGGTAGGGGAGCGTCCCTCATTCAGCGAAGCCGTCGGGTAACCGCCGGTGGAGGGTGGGGGAGTGAGAATGCAGGCATGAGTAGCGAATAGGCAAGTGAGAACCTTGCCCGCCGAAAGACCAAGGGTTCCTGGGCCAGGCCAGTCCGCCCAGGGTGAGTCGGGACCTAAGGCGAGGCCGACAGGCGTAGTCGATGGACAACGGGTTGATATTCCCGTACCCGTGTGTGCGCGCCCGTGATGAATCAATTGTGCTAACCACCCAAATGGTCGCTGATCAATCCCTTCGGGGTGCGACGGTGACCGGCTGCGTGGGACCCCGGTTGGTAGTAGTCAAGCGAAGGGGTGACGCAGGAAGGTAGCCGTACCAGTCAGTGGTAATACTGGGGCAAGCCCGTAGGGAGAGCGATAGGCAAATCCGTCGCTCACTAATCCTGAGAGGTGACGCATAGCCGATTGAGGCGAATTCGGTGATCCTCAGCTGCCAAGAAAAGCCTCTAGCGAGTTCACACACGGCCCGTACCCCAAACCAACACAGGTGGTCAGGTAGAGAATACCAAGGCGTACGAGATAACTATGGTTAAGGAACTCGGCAAAATGCCCCCGTAACTTCGGGAGAAGGGGGACCGGCATGCCGTGAACACCTTTTCGGTGGGAGCGGAAACCGGTCGCAGAAACCAGTGAGAAGCGACTGTTTACTAAAAACACAGGTCCGTGCGAAGTCGCAAGACGATGTATACGGACTGACGCCTGCCCGGTGCTGGAAGGTTAAGAGGACCCGTTAACTCGCAAGGGTGAAGCGGAGAATTTAAGCCCCAGTAAACGGCGGTGGTAACTATAACCATCCTAAGGTAGCGAAATTCCTTGTCGGGTAAGTTCCGACCTGCACGAATGGCGTAACGACTTCTCAACTGTCTCAACCATAGACTCGGCGAAATTGCACTACGAGTAAAGATGCTCGTTACGCGCGGCAGGACGAAAAGACCCCGGGACCTTCACTATAGCTTGGTATTGTTGTTCGGTACGGTTTGTGTAGGATAGGTGGGAGACTGTGAAACTCGGACGCTAGTTCGAGTGGAGTCGTTGTTGAAATACCACTCTGATCGTATTGGACACCTAACGTCGAACCGTATATCCGGTTCACGGACAGTGCCTGGTGGGTAGTTTAACTGGGGCGGTTGCCTCCTAAAATGTAACGGAGGCGCCCAAAGGTTCCCTCAACCTGGACGGCAATCAGGTGTTGAGTGTAAATGCACAAGGGAGCTTGACTGCGAGACCTACAAGTCAAGCAGGGACGAAAGTCGGGATTAGTGATCCGGCACCTCTGAGTGGAAGGGGTGTCGCTCAACGGATAAAAGGTACCCCGGGGATAACAGGCTGATCTTCCCCAAGAGTCCATATCGACGGGATGGTTTGGCACCTCGATGTCGGCTCGTCGCATCCTGGGGCTGGAGCAGGTCCCAAGGGTTGGGCTGTTCGCCCATTAAAGCGGCACGCGAGCTGGGTTTAGAACGTCGTGAGACAGTTCGGTCTCTATCCGCCGCGCGCGTCAGAAACTTGAGGAAACCTGTCCCTAGTACGAGAGGACCGGGACGGACGAACCTCTAGTGCACCAGTTGTCCCACCAGGGGCACCGCTGGATAGCTACGTTCGGACAGGATAACCGCTGAAAGCATCTAAGCGGGAAACCTTCTCCAAGATCAGGTTTCTCACCCTCTAGGAGGGATAAGGCCCCCCGCAGACCACGGGATTGATAGGCCAGACCTGGAAGCTCAGTAATGGGTGCAGGGAACTGGCACTAACCGGCCGAAAACTTACCAACACAACCAATCGCAACCACTATCCGTCTCTCGGCATTCGTGTCGAGGACACCACACCCCCCATCAACACAACTTGATTGCACAAAATAAATAGAGTTACGGCGGCCACAGCGACAGGGAAACGCCCGGTCCCATCCCGAACCCGGAAGCTAAGCCTGTCAGCGCCGATGGTACTGCCCTTTTCGGGTGGAAGAGTAGGACACCGCCGAACACACAAAAACACCCCCATTTATTTGGGGGTGTTTTTGTTATTGCGCGACCAGCCGCAAAAGCCCCTCATTTCGCTAAGAAATGGGGGCCTTTTGCTGGGGGCACCCCCCGCTTGCGGGGGTGCGTCGCGCCATGTCAGAAGAGGGTTGCGTGGGCGCGGCGCCGTTCCAAGGCGAGCAGCGTCTGCTTGCGGTCCAACCCACCGCCATACCCGGTCAACTTGCCGCCGGCACCGATCACCCGATGACACGGGACGATGATGGCAATCGGGTTGTGGCCGTTGGCCAGTCCTACCGCGCGCGCGGCGCCGGGGGCCCCGATCTGTTGGGCTATCTCTCCGTAGGAGCGGGTCTGGCCGTAGGGGATGGTCAGCAGGGCCTGCCACACCCGCTGCTGAAATGCCGTGCCGCCCATGTCCAATTCGACGTCGAAGTCGAGCAGTTCGCCGCCGAAATAAGCATCGAGTTGGGCTGCCACTTCGGCGAACGCGGTGTCGTCCGGAATCCAATCGGCCCGACTCGGTTCGTAGGTCTGGTCCACCATGCGCAGATTCGTCAGAGTCCCGTCCCGCCCGGCCAGCGTCAACGGTCCGATCGGGCTGTCGATGGTGCGGTAGACAGTCATGCGATCCCCTTCTGAGTTGTAGGCGGCCACTGGTTGACCGGATGTTCCAGGGTGGTCCAAAGATGTTGAGTCGCATAGGAACGCCACGGCCGCCAGCGTGCGCTGCGCTCGGTCAGCGTTCGTGTGGGTGCCGGCAGACCGAGTTTCTCGGCGGCCAGTCTGACGCCGAGGTCGCTGGCCGGGAAGGCGTCGGGGTCTCCCAGCCCACGCATCGCGATCACCTCCGCGGTCCAGGGCCCGATGCCCGGCAGGTCCAGCAACTGGCGCCGCGCCCGGGTCCAATCGCACCCGGGATCGAGGTTCACCTTCCCCTCGGCGATGCCGTCGACCAGAGCGCTCACCGTTCGGCGACGGGCCGCGGGGACGGCCAGATGGACCGGATCGATCTCCGCGAGCTGTTCGACGGACGGGAAGGTGTGGGTCAACGCGCCCGCGCTGTCGTGCACGGGCTGACCGTACGCGGCGACCAGCCGGGCCGCGTGCGTCCGTGCGGCCTTGGTCGAAACCTGTTGTCCGAGAACG
Source organism: Mycobacterium sp. NGS67 (assembly GCF_059812185.1). Classification (NCBI taxonomy): domain Bacteria; kingdom Bacillati; phylum Actinomycetota; class Actinomycetes; order Mycobacteriales; family Mycobacteriaceae; genus Mycobacterium; species Mycobacterium sp. NGS67. The sequence goes on along the minus strand of NZ_JCALCF010000016.1, from coordinate 119,841 downwards.
GTACGCACGGCCAGTTCGGCCTCATCGACGGTGCGGGGAATGCGCTGCCCGGGCGCCTTGGCCACCACCGGCGCCAGGTCCGGGTCCGCGCTGAGCGCCTCCACGACCGCTTCGGGATCGGCGTCCAGATCCAGCAGACGACGGCACCGCGCCGTGGCCGTGGCCAGGTCGCGGAAGTCGTCGAGCACCAGCACGCAGTGCACGTGATCGGGTGCGGGCGTCAGCGTCACCACGCCGTTGCCCGCGGAGAGCCGTAACGTGCGCCGGTAGGCGCCGTCCCGTACCTCTTCGCATCCCGGAACCGCGGTGGCGGCCAGGTGTCCGAACACCCCTTCGTAGGCGAATGGCGTGCGTACCGGCAGGCGCAACGACACCGCGTTCAAAGACCTGCCGGCACAACCGAATCGCGCGTTGGCGCGCTTGCGCAACACCGTCGGTGTGCTGTCGGCGACGAGGCGCACGGTGTCGTTGAACTGGCGGATGCTGGAAAAACCGGCGCCGAACGCGACGTCGCCGAACGGCAGATCTGTCGTCTCGATGAGCACCCGAGCGGTCTGCATCCGCTGCGCTCGGGCCAGTGCGAGCGGACCGGCGCCGACCTCGCTCTGCAACAACCGTTCGACCTGCCGGGTGGTGTACCCGAGGCGCGCCGCCAACCCGGTGACACCCTCGCGGTCGACCGTGCCGTCGGCGATGAGCCGCATCGCTCGGGCGACGACGTCACCGCGCACGTTCCACTCTGGAGAACCCGGCGACGCGTCCGGACGGCAGCGCTTACAGGCGCGGAATCCCTCGCGTTGGGCCGCGGCGGCCGTCGGCAGGAAACGCACATTCCGTTCATACGGTGGCCGAACCGGACAGCTGGGCCGGCAATAGATCCGGGTGGTCAGCACAGCCGTCACGAACCAGCCGTCGAACCGAGCGTCCTTGGCCTGGACAGCTCGGTAGCAGCGTTCGAAATCCTCGTGCACTCTTCGACAATTACATTAAGTCGCCGGCGAGACTAGCGGAAAAGCGACATCACTGTGGAGTGATCTGCAGACGCGATCATCCCCCGCCGCAACCGCCGCCGCAGCCACCGCCGCCGCAGCCGCCACCGCCACCGCAGCCACCGCTGCATCCGCCTCCGCAACCGCTATCGCCGTCAGAGCGCATGCCCTTCCGGTGCGGGTCTTGGTCCTTACCGGCCGTCCAGATGTCGCCGTACTTGGCGGCGGCAGCCCGCACGGCGAGCACGTGAAAAACGACGAACGGGAGCGCCAGGATCGCGAGATTGCCCAGCGCGTTCCCCGTGGGACTCATGCGGCGAAGGCTACCCGGTCGAGCTACTTCTTGATTTCGGCCGGATCGACGGGCGAGGCCAGCCGGGTGCGTTCGTCGTGGCCCCGCAGTTTCACGTGCCTGCCCAACGACCAGCGAGCCTGCTCCTCTTCGCTGGCGCCTTCGACCGTCTGCGCCGAAGCGAGCAACCGGCCGGGTTTGGATTTCGCCAGTTCGCACAATCGCGCGGCCTCGTTGACCGGTTCACCGATCACGGTGTATTCGAAGCGCTCCTTGGCGCCCACGTTGCCGGCGACCACCTGGCCGGCCGCCACCGCGATGCCGGCCTTGCACTCCGGCATTTCACCGGCCAACCGGTCGGCGATGCATCGGGCCGCGGCCAGCGCTTCGTCCTCGGGCGAGTCGAGATGGTTCGGGGCGCCGAAAATCGCCAGCGACGCATCGCCCTCGAATTTGTTGACCAGGCCGTGATGAGCATCGACCTCTTCGACGACGATCGTGAAGAAGCGGTTGAGCAGCTGCACGACCTCCGAAGGCGGGCGTTTCGTCACCAACTGCGTCGAGGCGACGATGTCGATGAAGACAACGGCGACGTGGCGTTCCTCGCCGCCCAGCTTGGGCCGATCGCGTTCGGCGGCCAAGGCGACTTCGCGACCGACGTGCCGGCCGAAGAGGTCGCGCACGCGCTCCCGCTCGCGCAATCCGTCGACCATCGCGTTGAATCCGCGCTGCAGCTCGCCGAGTTCGGTGCCGTCGAAGACCACCAGATCACCCCGAAGGTTGCCTTGTTCGACGCGCTTGAGGGCCGCGCGTACCACGCGCACCGGTGTCGCAGTCAACCAGGCCAGAATCCACATCAACGCGAAACCGAAGATAAGCGTGGCGCTCGAGACGATCAGGACCGCGACGGCGAATTGGGTCTCGGTCATATTCCGCAACGCAATCTGGAAGATCGCGATCAGGGCGATGCCGATCACCGGGACGCCCGACCCGAGCATCCACACCATCATCGTGCGACCCATGATGCCCGGCGCCAGCCGACGGGGCGGTGGCCCCGCTTCCAGCGCCTGCGCGGCCACCGGGCGCAGCGCGAACTCGGCGAGAAGATAGCTGCCCGTAGCGACCAGCACCCCGCAGAACGTCACGGCGAAGAGGAAGCGCGGAATGAAGTTGGTGTTGGCCATCCCGTAGACGGTGGTGAGTAACGCCGCACCGACGCCCCACAAGATCAGGTCGACGACGGCTACGTGCCAGGGCGCCTGGAACGTATTGCGTTCGTCCTCTCGGGTCGGCGTGCGTTCTTCGATCGCCCAGCGCAGCGAGATGACGGTGCGACGAGTAATCCAATACATGCCCGCTGCCAGAGCCAGGACGATATACGCGGGGGCAACTCCGGCGGTAATCCACAACACGTGCTCGCTGAACACGCTGGGATTGGGGATGGCCACCGTCACCAGCAGCACGGCGACGCCGATCCCGATCAAGTTGGCGCCCCCGACCATCACGGTCATGATCACCTGGATGCGTACCCGCCGACTGTGCGGGTTCTCCGAAACGCGTCCGAGCAGCCAGGAACCGAACGCAGGAGTATCCGGCCGACCACTTTGACGGGTCACCTTTTCCAGGACCCGGCCCAAGCGGCGCGCGATTCTCTCGGCAAGTGACTTCTTGGGCGACATCGTGGCGTCAGCCTAGTTCGTCGCACGCTCTAAGGTGTGTCGGGTGCGTCTCGTCATCGCTCAATGCACCGTCGACTACGTCGGCCGCCTCACCGCCCATCTGCCTTCCGCGCGTCGGCTGCTGCTGTTCAAGGCGGACGGCTCGGTGAGCGTGCACGCCGACGACCGCGCGTACAAGCCGCTGAACTGGATGAGCCCGCCGTGCTGGCTGAGCGAAGAGCCGGGGCAGGTGTGGGTGGTGCAGAACAAGACCGGAGAACAGCTGCGCATCACCGTCGAGGAGATCGAGCACGACTCCAGCCACGAGCTGGGCGTCGACCCGGGATTGGTCAAGGACGGAGTGGAAGCTCACCTGCAAGCCTTGCTGGCCGAGCACGTTCAGCTGCTCGGTGAGGGGTACACGTTGGTGCGCCGCGAATACATGACCGCGATCGGGCCGGTCGACCTGTTGTGTCGGGACGAGAAGGGACGTTCGGTGGCGGTGGAGATCAAGCGGCGCGGCGAAATCGACGGGGTCGAGCAGCTGACGCGCTATCTCGAATTGCTCAACCGCGACACCGTACTGGCGCCGGTGCAGGGCGTCTTCGCGGCGCAGCAGATCAAGCCCCAGGCCCGTACCCTGGCCATCGATCGTGGGATCCGTTGTCTGACACTAGATTACGACAAGATGCGGGGGATGGACAGCGACGAGTACCGGCTGTTCTGATGCCGCGGCGCCGCAAACCCCGGCCCATGTCGCCGCTGCCGTTGCCGCGCCGGCTCGAAACCGGACCCGACGGCCACGAGTACGAAGTGCGGTCCGTCGCCGCCGCCCGCGCGGTCAAGACGTATCGCTGCCCGGGGTGTGATCACGAAATCCGTTCCGGGACAGCGCATGTGGTGGTGTGGCCGACCGGGTCACCGATCGCGGTGGAGGACCGCAGACACTGGCACACGCCGTGCTGGGCCAATCGGACCAACCGCGGGCCGACCCGCAAATGGTTTTAAGCGGTCAGCGCGAAGCCGGCTCGACCAACTCGATGAGCACGCCGCCGGCGTCCTTGGGGTGGATGAAGTTGATCCGGGAGTTTGCCGTGCCGCGTCGGGGCGCTTCGTAGACCAGCCGCACGCCCTGGGACCGCAGCTGCTCGCACATGGCGTCGAGATCCCTGATCCGGCAGGCCAGCTGCTGGATGCCGGGGCCGCGCTTGTCGATGAACTTGGCGATCACCGAGGTCTCGTCCAGCGGTGCCATCAACTGGATCTGCGCGCTGGTGCCGGGCACGGCCAGCATGGCCTCCCGAATGCCCTGGTCGTCGTTGATTTCTTCGTGCACCAGGATCATGCCGAGGTGGTCGTTGTACCACTCGATCGCGGCGTCGAGATCGGCTACTGCAATGCCGACGTGATCAAGTCCGGTTACCAGCGAGGTGGCCAGACTGCGACGGGCGTCAACTTGATCGGTGGTCATTACATAACGGTAACCTCGTGGGGAAGAATCCGCTTCTCCGGGTTGGCACGATCGGCCGTTCGGTATGCGCTTAGGAGGTTTGATGACCACGTCGGTGATCGTTGCTGGAGCACGCACCCCGATCGGCAAATTAATGGGTTCGTTGAAGGATTTCAGCGCCAGCGATCTGGGGGCCATCGCGATCAAAGCGGCCCTGGAAAAGGCCGGGGTTTCGCCGTCGGCAGTTCAGTACGTGATCATGGGCCAGGTGCTGACGGCCGGGGCCGGACAGATGCCCGCACGCCAGGCCGCTGTCGCCGCCGGCATCGGGTGGGACGTGCCTTCGCTGACCATCAACAAGATGTGTCTGTCCGGGATCGATGCCATCGCGCTGGCTGACCAGCTGATCCGGGCGGGGGAGTTCGACGTCGTGGTCGCCGGAGGTCAGGAATCCATGACCAAGGCGCCCCACCTGCTGGTCGACAGCCGGTCCGGCTACAAGTACGGCAATGTCACCGTGCTGGACCACATGGCCTACGACGGACTGCACGACGTGTTCACCGATCAACCGATGGGCGCGCTGACCGAGCAGCGCAACGACGTCGACCAGTTCACCCGCCAGGAGCAGGACGAATACGCCGCCCGGTCGCACCAGCGGGCGGCCGCGGCCTGGAAGGACGGGATATTCGCCGACGAGGTCGTCCCGGTCCAGATCCCGCAGCGCAAGGGAGATCCGCTGCAGTTCAGCGAGGACGAGGGCATCCGCGCCAACACCACCGCCGACTCGTTGGCCGGCCTCAAGCCGGCGTTCCGCAAGGACGGCACCATCACCGCCGGATCCGCCTCGCAGATCTCCGACGGCGCCGCCGCGGTGGTGGTGATGAAGAAGGAGAAGGCCCAGGAGTTGGGTCTGACCTGGCTGGCCGAGATCGGCGCCCACGGCGTGGTGGCCGGACCGGACTCCACCCTGCAATCCCAGCCCGCCAATGCCATCAAGAAAGCGCTTGACCGCGAAGGGATTTCGGTCGACCAGCTGGACGTGGTGGAGATCAACGAGGCGTTCGCGGCCGTGTCGCTGGCCTCGACCAAGGAACTCGGCGTGGACCCTGAGATCGTCAACGTCAACGGCGGGGCGATCGCCGTCGGGCACCCCATCGGCATGTCCGGCGCCCGCATCACGCTGCACGTGGCGCTGGAATTGGCTCGGCGCGGATCGGGCTATGGCGTAGCGGCGTTGTGCGGCGCCGGCGGACAGGGCGACGCGCTCATCCTGCGTGCTCCGTGAGTTTGCTGACGACGGCTCATTCAGCGACGGCCGCAGGCTTTGTGAGATTGGTCATATCGCTAAGTTACCGGTCGGTACGTGCGGTTTTCGGTGCCGCCGTGACCGGCTCACGACTGCGGCGGGCGGCGTGACAGACTTAACGGCGTGACACGTCCTCGACCCCCGATCGGGCCTGCGCTGGCCGGCGCGGTCGACCTGTCCGGTCTCAAACAGCGCGCTCAACAGAACGCGGCGAGCGCTTCGACGGGCCCGGCGGGAGGCGAGCCGGGTGGGCCCGGCGCCGCGCAGATCATTCAGGTCACCGAGGCCAACTTCGAAGACGAAGTTATCAACCGTTCCGACGAGGTGCCGGTCGTCGTGCTGCTGTGGTCACCGCGCAGCGAGGTCTGCGTCGAGTTGCTCGAGACGCTGGCCGGCCTGGCAGCGGAGGACAACGGCAAGTGGGCGCTGGCGGCGGCCAACGTGGACGCCTCGCCGGGGATGGCCCGGGTGTTCGGCGTCCAGGCGGTCCCGACGGTGGTGGCACTGGCCGCGGCCCAACCGATCTCCAGCTTTCAGGGTCCGCAGGAGGGCGATCAGCTACGGCGCTGGATCGACAAGCTGCTCGAAGCGACCGCCGGCAAGCTCCGGGGCGCGCCGGCGTCGGGAGAGTCGGCACCGGTCGACCCGGTGCTGGCCAAGGCGCGTGCGGATCTGGACGCGGGCGACTTCGCCGCGGCCAAAGAGTCCTACCAGGCGGTGCTGGAGGCGAACCCGGGCAGCGTCGAAGCCAAGGGCGCCATCCGCCAGATCGAGTTCCTCACCCGCGCCACCGCGCAGCGTCCGGACGCCGTCCTAGCCGCCGATGCCGCGCCGCAAGACATCGAAGCCGCTTTCGCCGCCGCTGACGTGCAGCTCCTCAACCAGGACGTCAGTGGAGCGTTCGCCCGGCTGATTGCGTTGGTGCGCAACACATCCGGAGACGAGCGCACCAAAGTTCGCACCCGGCTGATCGAACTGTTCGAGTTGTTCGACCCGGCTGACCCAGAGGTGATCGCCGGACGGCGCAACCTCGCCAACGCGCTGTACTGAGGTCTTTTCCCAGCGCGAGCAGACGCAGAATCGCGTCATAGCGCTCGCCTGAGTGCGATTCTGCGTCTGCTCGCGGGGTCAGCGTTCCTCGGGTTCCAGCCAGAGCGCCGACATGGGCGGCAGCACCATCACCGCTGACGCGGGTCGACCGTGCCAGGGATCGTCGGTGGCGTCGACCCCGCCGAGGTTGCCGATCCCCGAGCCGTTGTAGACCGTTGCGTCGGTGTTGAGCACCTCCCGCCAGCGTCCGGCCAGAGGCAGGCCGAGACGGTAGTTGCTGTGCTCGGCGCCGGCGAAGTTGAACACGCACGCCATGACCGAGCCGTCGCTGCCGTAGCGCAGGAAGCTCAACACGTTGTTGGCCGAGTCATTGGCGTCGATCCAGGAGTAGCCCTCGGGTGTGGTGTCCTGGCTCCACAGCGCCGGATGGCTGGTGTAGATCGCGTTGATGTCGCGGACCAGCCGTAACGCTCCGTTGGAGAAGCCCTGCTCGTCGAGCTGCCACCAGTCCAGGCCGCGTTCCTCCGACCACTCGGCGCGCTGCCCGAACTCCTGGCCCATGAACAGCAACTGCTTGCCGGGGTGGGCCCACTGGTAGGCGAGCAGGCTGCGCAGGCCGGCCGCTTTGGCGTGATTGTCGCCGGGCATCCGGCCCCACAGCGTCCCCTTGCCGTGCACCACCTCGTCGTGGCTCAGGGGCAGCACGTAGTTCTCGCTGAACGCATACAGCAACGAGAACGTCATCTCGTGGTGGTGGTAGTTGCGGTAGATCGGGTCACGGCTCAGGTAGTCGAGCGTGTCGTGCATCCAGCCCATGTTCCACTTCATCGAAAACCCAAGGCCGCCAAGGTTGGTCGGCCGGGTCACGCCCGGCCACGACGTTGACTCCTCGGCGATGGTGACGATCCCCGGGGCGGCCTTGTGGGCGGTGGCGTTCATCTCCTGCAGGAATTGCACCGCCTCCAGATTTTCCCGCCCGCCGTAGATATTCGGCGTCCAACCACCTTCCGGGCGCGAGTAGTCCAGGTAGAGCATCGATGCCACCGCGTCCACCCGCAGCCCGTCGATATGGAACTCGTGCAGCCAGTACAACGCGTTGGCGACCAGGAAGTTTCGCACCTCGGGCCTCCCGAAGTCGAAAACGTAAGTCCCCCAGTCCAACTGCTCGCCGCGCTTGGGATCGGAATGCTCGTAGAGTGGGGTCCCGTCGAAGCGGCCCAGCGCCCATGCGTCCTTGGGGAAATGGGCAGGAACCCAGTCCACGATGACGCCGATACCGGCCTGGTGCAAGGCGTCGACGACCGCGCGGAACTCGTCGGGCGTGCCGAAGCGCGAGGAGGGCGCGTAATACGACGTGACCTGGTAGCCCCACGAGCCGCCGAACGGATGCTCGGCGACGGGCAACAGTTCGACATGGGTGAAGCCCTGCTCCACAACGTATTCGGTCAACTCGTGAGCAAGCTGACGATAACTGAGTCCGGGCCGCCAGGAGCCCAGATGGACTTCCAGGGTGCTCATCGGCTCGAATACCGGGTTGCGCTGCGCGCGCCGCGCAAGCCAGTCCTCGTCACTCCAGCTGTACTGACTGACCGTGACGCGGGATGCGGTCTGCGGCGGCACCTCGGTACCGAAGGCGAACGGGTCGGCGCGATCGACGACGGCGTCGTCGGCGCCGTGCACCCGGAACTTGTAGAGACCGTCGACGGGGAAGTCCGGCCAGAACAGCTCCCAGACACCGGAGGAGCCCAGCACCCGCATCGGGGCGTCGTAACCGGTCCACCCGTTGAACTCGCCGATCAGGTTGACGCCCTTGGCATTCGGGGCCCATACCGCGAACGATACGCCCGTCACGACGCCGTCGGGTGTGGTGAACGAACGGGGATGGGCGCCGAGCACCTCCCACAACCGTTCGTGGCGGCCTTCGGCGAACAGGTGCAGATCGACTTCGCCCAGCGTCGGAAGGAATCGGTAGGCGTCGGCCACGACGTGCGTACCGGAGCCGTCGTAGGCGACCTCGAGCCGGTAGTCGACCAGGTCGACGAAGGGCAGTGCGACAGCGAACAGTCCGGAGTCGATGTGCTGCAACGGGAATCGCTGCTCGCCGACGAGCGCGACGACGCTGGTCGCGTGCGGGCGAAGGGTCCGGATCACCGTGTGGTCACCGTATTCGTGGGCGCCGAGAATGCTGTGCGGGTTGTGGTGCACGCCGGCGACCAGGCGTCCCAACTCGTCGGGGTCGGGTGCCAGATGTGTCGTGGCGAGATCAGTCCGATTCATTACCTCTCACTTCCTGCGCAGCAGCGTGATTCGGGATTCTTCGGGAATGGCGGGCATGTTGACGATGTGCGCCACTGCCCGGCCCGGATCGAGGCGAACGTAATTGGCTTGGCCCCATTGGTATTCCTCGCCGGTGATCTCGTCGCGGACCCAGAATCGGTCATAGGGCTCCATACCCAGTGCCTCCATGTCCAACCACAGCGTCGATTCCTCGGCCACGAAAGCATTCAGGGTGACGACCACCAGGACGCAGTCGCCGGTGGCCGGGTCGAACTTGCTGTAGGCCAGCAGGGCGTCGTTGTCCAGATGATGGAAGTGGATGGTGCGCATCTGCTGCAGTGCGGGATGCAGGCGCCGAATCTCGTTGAGCCGGGCGATGAACGGCTCCAACGAATTCCCGGCCGCCAGCGCGCCGGCGAAGTCGCGGGGACGTAGTTCGTACTTCTCCGAATCCAGATATTCCTCGCTGCCCTCGCGCACCGCGCGGTGCTCGAACAGCTCGTATCCCGAGTACACCCCCCAGGCCGGACTCATGGTCGCTGCCAGCGCCGCCCGGATGGCGAACATTCCCGGGCCGTTGTGCTGCAGGATCGCATGCAGGATGTCGGGGGTGTTGACGAAGAGGTTCGGGGTGCGGAAGTCGGCGAGTCGGGCGATGTCGTTGCCGAACTCGGTGAGCTCCCATTTGGCGGTGCGCCACGTGAAATAGCTGTAGGACTGGGTGAATCCGAGTTTGGCCAGACCGTACTGACGGGCCGGGGGAGTGAAGGCCTCGGACAGGAACAACACGTCGGGGTCGACGGATTTGACCTGGCCGATCAGCCACGCCCAGAAGTTCGGTGGCTTGGTGTGCGGGTTGTCGACGCGAAAGAACTTGACACCGTGGTCGATCCAGTGCCGCACGACGCGCAGGACTTCGTCGTAGAGACCGGCCGGGTCGTTGTCGAAGTTGATCGGATAGATGTCCTGGTACTTCTTGGGCGGGTTCTCCGCGTAGGCGATGGTGCCGTCTGGCAATTCGGTGAACCAGTTGCGGTGATCGCGCGCCCACGGGTGATCCGGGGCGCATTGCAGCGCCAGATCCAGGGCCACTTCCAGGCCCAGATCGCGTGCGGTGGCGACGAAGTCGTCGAAATCATCGATGGTGCCCAGCTGCGGGTGCACCGCGTCGTGGCCGCCTTCGTCACTGCCGATCGCCCAGGGTGAGCCGACATCGCCGGGGGCGGCGGTGGGATTGTTGTTGCGCCCCTTGCGGTGCACCTTGCCGATCGGATGGATCGGCGGCAGGTAGACGACGTCGAATCCCATCTCGGCGATCCGGGGCAACGCGGCCGCCGCAGTGGCGAAGGTGCCGTGTACCGGTTTGCCGTCGGCGTCCCACCCACCGGTCGAACGCGGAAACATCTCGTACCACGAGCCAAAGTGAGCAAGCGGCCGATCCACCCAGACGTCGAACTGCTCACCGCGGGTGACCAACTCCCGCAACGGGAACTCGTCCAGCAGATCGGCGATCTCCGGTGTCAGCGCCAACGCGGTTCGGGTCACCGGATCGCCCGGCGTCCGCAGCGCCGTAACGGCTTCCAACAGCGGTCCGCGCTGCTGGCGCGGCACACCCGTCGCGGCGCGTTCCAACAGCGCGGCCCCGACCAACAGGTCGTTGGACAGTTCCTTTTCGCCTTGGCCCGCATCGAGTTTCGCGACCAACCCGTGACGCCAGGTATGAATCGGATCACCCCAGCCGTCCACGCGAAACGTCCACAGACCTACCCGGTCCGGAGCGAATTGACCATGGAACACATACGGTTCCAAGCCCAGTGACATCGGCAGGTGTAGCGGTTTGACACGATCTTCCGGCGGCGCTCCCGCCGGCTTCACATCGGTGTCCGGGGCCTGCACCGCCTTGATCCGGCGGACCTCGGTCACCTGCGGATAGCGAGTTCCGAGGTAGCGCACCACCAGGGTGGCCGCCACCGCCTCGTGACCTTCCCGCCATACCGCGGCGCGGACCGGGATTACCTCCCCGACGACCGCTTTGGCGGGATACGTACCGCATGAGACGACGGGCTGGACGTCATCGATCTCGACACGACCGGGCACCAATCACTCCGTTCCGATTCGCCCGGTTCCTCCCCGGTCCGTGTGAGCGGACCGCATCGTCACCGGACGGTTCCGATTTGTCCGGCTCCTCCGCGGCCCGGCCCTGGGCCGCATCATCGCCGGAGTGTTCTGCGAGTACTCACCCCGGGCGAACGCACAGGTCGTTGTCGGGGTGTCATCTGTGGGTCGGTCCGTTCGCCTCTTTGCGCCCCATACCCACCCTAGTGGCCGACTACACCGAAGGTGTCCAAGCCGACTGCCCGACAGATCCCGAAGGAATCCTGCACGCTGCGAAAACCTCAGTAAGGTTGAAATGCGTGAAAGCACTCCGCCGCTTTACCGTCCGTGCCCACCTTCCCGACCGCCTCGCGGCGCTCGACCAGCTGTCGACCAACCTGCGCTGGTCCTGGGAGAAGCCCACGCAGGACCTGTTCGCCACCATCGACCCCGAGTTGTGGTCCCGATGTGGCCAGGACCCGGTCGCGGTGCTCGGCGCGGTCAAGCCGTCGCGCCTGGACGAACTGGCGCTCGACGAAAACTTTCTGCGCCGGCTCGACGAGCTCGCAGCCGATTTGGACGACTACCTGACCCGACCGCAGTGGTACCAGCAGCAGGATGCGGCTCAACTGCCCACCGGCATCGCGTACTTCTCGATGGAGTTCGGGGTGGCCGAGGTCTTGCCCAATTACTCCGGCGGCCTGGGGATACTCGCCGGCGACCATCTGAAGTCGGCTTCTGACTTGGGGCTGCCTCTGATCGCGGTGGGCCTCTACTACCGCTCCGGATATTTCCGCCAGTCCCTGACCGCAGACGGCTGGCAGCAGGAGACCTATCCCTCGCTGGACCCGCAGGGGCTGCCGCTGCGGCTGCTGACCGACGCAGCCGGGGATCCGGTGCTGGTCGAGCTGGCGCTGCCGGACTCCGCGCAGCTGCGGGCCCGGATCTGGGTGGCGCAGGTCGGTCGGGTGCCGCTGCTGCTGCTGGACTCCGACGTCCCGGAGAACGAGCACGAATTGCGCGGTGTCACCGACCGTTTGTACGGCGGCGACCAGGAACACCGCATGGTGCAGGAACTGCTGGCCGGCATCGGCGGCGTACGGGCCATTCGCGCATTCACCGCTATCGAGGGGCTGCCGGCGCCCGAGGTGTTCCACATGAACGAGGGCCACGCGGGATTCCTCGGCGTCGAACGGATCCGCGAGTTCATCACGGACTCGGGTTTGGACTACGACACCGCGCTGACGGTGGTGCGGGCCAGCACCGTCTTCACCACCCACACCCCCGTGCCGGCGGGTATCGACCGGTTCCCGGTCGAGTTGGTGCGACGCTATTTCGACGACGAGCGTGACGGCGTCCCAACGCTGTTGCCCGGCGTGCCGACCGCGCGTGTGCTGGCGCTGGGCGCCGAAGACGACCCCACCAAGTTCAACATGGCGCACATGGGATTGCGGCTCGCACAGCGCGCCAACGGTGTCTCGCTGCTGCACGGCCAGGTGAGTCGGGCGATGTTCAACGAGCTGTGGCCAGGATTCGACCCAGGCGAAGTGCCGATCGGCTCGATCACCAACGGTGTGCACGCGCGCACCTGGGCGGCGCCGCAGTGGCTGCAGCTGGGTCGCGAACTGGCAGGCTCGGATTCGTTCCGCGAACCGGCGGTATGGCTGCGGTTGCAGCAGGTCGACGCCGGACATCTGTGGTCGATCCGTTCCCAGTTGCGGGCCCTGCTGGTCGAGGACGTCCGGGCCCGGCTGCGTGAATCATGGCGGGAACGCGGCGCGTCAGAAGCCGAATTGAGTTGGATCGCAACGGCATTCGATCCCAGCGTGCTCACCATGGGGTTCGCCAGGCGGGTCCCGACCTACAAGCGGCTGACCCTGATGCTGCGCGACCCGGATCGGCTGGAGCGGTTGTTGCTCGATCCGGAACGGCCGATCCAGTTGATCGTCGCCGGTAAGTCGCATCCCGCCGACGACGGCGGCAAGGCACTGATCCAGCAGGTGGTGCGGTTCGCCGATCGGCCGGAGGTGCGGCACCGCATCGCCTTCCTGCCCAACTACGACATGTCGATGGCCCGGTTGCTGTACTGGGGCTGTGACGTCTGGCTGAACAATCCGCTGCGACCGTTGGAGGCCTGTGGCACGTCCGGAATGAAGAGTGCGCTGAACGGTGGGCTGAATCTGTCGATCCGCGACGGATGGTGGGACGAGTGGTACGACGGCGAAAACGGTTGGGAGATACCGTCGGCCGACGGAGTGGCCGACGAGCACCGCCGCGACGACCTGGAGGCCACGGCGCTGTACAACCTGCTCGAGCAGGCGGTGACGCCGAAGTTCTACGAACGCGACGAGCACGGGACGCCGCCGCGTTGGATCGAGATGGTGCGGCACACGTTGCAGACGCTCGGACCGAAAGTGCTGGCTTCGCGGATGGTCACCGATTACGTCGAGCAGTACTACACGCCGGCGGCGCAGTCGCTGCGCAAGACCGTGGCCGCTCCGGAAGGTGGCGAGGTGTTCGATGTGGCACGCGAACTGGCCGCGTACCGTCGTCGCGCCGAAGCCGCCTGGCCCGAGATCGACATCACCGACGTCGACAGCACCGGGCTGCCGGACACCCCCCTGCTCGGGTCGAAGCTGACCCTGACCGCCACCGTGCAACTGGCCGGCCTCTCACCCGACGAAGTGGCCGTGCAAGCGGTGGTGGGCAGGGTCGACGCGGCCGACGAGCTACAGGATCCGCTCGTGCTGGGGATGACCTACGCCGGCAGCGCCGAAGGCGGCAACCAGGTGTTCTCGACGACGACGCCGCTACCGCTGGCCGGGGCGCTGGGGTACACCGTGCGGGTGCTGCCGCGGCACCCGATGCTGGCCGACAGCAGCGAACTCGGTCTCGTCACGCTCGCCTAATGCCGGCGAGCAGTCCCCCGCAAGCGGGAGGTGCCCCCAGCAAAAGCCCCTATTTCGTGCCGAAATCGGGTGCTTTTGCGTCTGCTCGCGCGGGGGAGTTACCCACCAACCGGGTGAGGGCCGCGCGGACCTGGGCGGCGTTCGTCGTCGGCCAGAACGGGGGCAGCGAGGCGCGCAGGTATTCGCCGTAGCGGGCGGTGGCCATCCGCGAGTCCAGTACCGCGACCACGCCGCGGTCTTCGACGCGACGCAGCAGCCGTCCCGACCCCTGCGCCAGCAACAGCGCCGCGTGGCTGGCGGCGACGGCCATGAAACCGTTTCCACCGCGGGCGGCCACGGCGCGCTGGCGGGCGCTGAGCAGCGGGTCGTCCGGCCGCGGGAACGGGATCCGGTCGATCAGCACCAATGACAGCGACGGTCCTGGCACGTCGACGCCCTGCCAAAGCGACAGGGTGCCGAACAACGAGGTCGCCGGGTCGTCGCTGAATTGCTCGACCAGGGCCGACGTGCTGTCGTCGCCCTGGCACAGCACCGGGGTGGTCAGCCGCTCGCGCATCGCCTCGGCGGTCGCGCGGGCCGCACGCATCGATGAGAACAGTCCCAGGGTGCGTCCGCCGGCGGCGGTGATGAGTTCGGCGATCTCGGTGAGTTGCTCGGCCGAGCCGGTGGAATCGCGACCCGGCGGCGGGAGATGCGCGGCGATGTAGAGAATCCCGGCCTTGGCGTGCTGGAACGGCGATCCGACGTCCAAACCGCGCCAGGACTCGTCCCCGCTCAGACCCCACGCGGTCGCCATCGCGTCGAACGCCCCGCCTACCGTCAGCGTCGCCGACGTCAACACCGTCGTCGAGCGGCTGAACACGTGCTCGGCCAGCAGCCCGGCCACCGACAGCGGGGCCACCCGCAACACCGCGCGCGGTGTGCCGCGGTTTTCCTCGTGGTCGAGCCAGACGATGTCGGTGCGATCGGGGATGGCGGGTCCGAACGAAGACAGCATCCGCGCGGCGGTGTCGGAGATCTCGATCAGCGCGGCGGCCGCTTCCGCGCGCGCGGCGGCCGCCCGGGCGTCGCTGGTGCCGTCGATCGCCGAACGGGCCGCGGCGGCTGCGTCGCGCAGCGCGGTCAGGTAGGTGGCAAGTTCGTCGTCGAGATAGTCGATGCGGCCGGGCTGAGCGTCGTGGATCGCCGAGGAGAAGGTCGCCGACGCGGCTTCCAGACGCTGCACCAATTCGGGGTCCACCAACCGGGCGATGCGCCGCGCGGCCACGCCCAGCGTCGCCGACGTCAACTCCGCGGTGGCCACCGACGTGACCCGGTCGACCAACTCGTGCGCCTCGTCCACGACCAGCAAGTCGTGCTCGGGCAGCACGGCCGAGTCCGCCACGGCGTCGATGGCCAGTAGCGCGTGATTGGTGACGACGACATCGGCTTTGCCTGCCCGGCCCCGGGCGCGTTCGGAGAAGCACTCGGTGCCGAACGGGCAGCGGGCCACCCCGATGCACTCTCGCGCCGAGACGCTGACCTGCGACCAGGACCGGTCCGGCACACCGGGTTTCAGGTCGTCGCGGTCGCCGGATTCGGTGGTCGTCGCCCATTCGGTGAGGCGTTGCACGTCACGGCCCAGCGCGCTGATCGTCATCGGGTTGAACAGTTCCTCTTGCGGGACGTCCGACTCGTCGCCTTGACCGCCGTGAATCTTGTTCAGACACAAGTAATTTCGACGGCCCTTCAGTAGCGCGAAGGTCGGCCGTCGCGGCAGCGCGTCGTCCAGAGAGTCGGCCAGCCGGGGTAGGTCGCGCTCGACGAGTTGGCGCTGCAACGCAATCGTCGCCGTCGACACCACCACGGGCACGTCGTCGCTGACCGCACGCAGGATCGAGGGAACCAGGTACGCCAACGACTTACCGGTGCCGGTGCCGGCCTGCACCACCAGGTGCTCGCCGGTCTCAAAAGCCTGCGCGATCGCGGCGGCCATCTGCTGCTGACCGCGACGTTCGCTGCCGCCGAGCGCGGCCACCGCGGTGGCCAGCAGCGCAGTGACCGACTCCGACACTGCTCAGGCCGAGACGATCTGCGTCGGGATCGCGGGTTCGCCGGCCGACAGGCTCAGGCCCTCCCACGGCAGGCTCCGCAATCCCGCCGCCACCCGCTGGCGCGCCGCCGACAGATCGCCGTCGTAGACCACCTCACCGCCGCGCACCAGCGGCGTCGTCAGTACCCGGTGCGGCTCCTCGACTCGGGGCGGGCGCCCGGCCGGATGCACGATCTCTTCGGTGATGGTGCCGGTCGGCCGGGACACCCGCAGCGCCGCTTTGCGGCCACCGTGTGATTGCTTCTGGCTGCTGCGTTTCTGCACCGGAATGCCGTCCACCTCGACGAGTTTGTAAACCATGCCGGCGGTCGGGGCGCCCGAACCGGTCACCAACGAGGTACCGACGCCGTAGCGGTCCACCGGCGCGGCCGCCAGAGCGGCGATGGAGAATTCGTCGAGATCGCCGGTCAGGACGATGCGGGTCTGCGTTGCACCCAGTTGGTCGAGTTGGGCGCGGACCTGATGCGACAGCGCGGCAAGATCACCGGAATCGATGCGCACCGCCCCGAGGCCCGGGCCGGCGGCAGCCACGGCGTTGGCCACTCCCGTCGTCACGTCATAGGTGTCGACCAGCAACGTGGTGTCCACGCCCAGGGCATCGACCTGTGCGCGGAACGCGGCGAGCTCGTCGGGACCACTGTCCCAGGTGTGCACCATGGTGAACGCGTGCGCGGCGGTACCCACCGCGGGCACGCCGTAGAGCCGCTGGGCCTCGAGGTTGGAAGTGCCGGCGCAACCGGCGAGGTAGGCGGCGCGCGCTGCCGCCACGGCGGCGCGTTCGTGGGTACGGCGGGTGCCCATCTCGATCACCGGGCGATCGCCGGCGGCACTGACCATCCGGGCCGCGGCCGACGCAATCGCCGTGTCGTGATTGAAGATCGACAGCGCCAGGGTTTCCAGCAGCACGCACTCGGCGAAGCTGCCGTGCACCGACAACACCGGGGAGTTCGGAAAGTACAGTTCGCCCTCGGCGTAGCCGTCGATGTCACCGCCGAACCGGAAATCCCGCAGATAGGCGATCGTGTCGGAATCCAAGAACTGGGCCAGCAGCTCGCACGCGGCATCGTCGAACCTGAACTGCGACAAGGCTTCCAGCAGCCGGCCGGTTCCGGCGACCACCCCGTAGCGGCGCCCCGGCGGGAGACGCCGGGCGAACAGGTCCCAACTGGTCCGTCGCCGGGCGGTGCCGTCGCGCAGAGACGCGGCCAACATGGTCAGTTCGTACTTGTCGGTCAGCAGCCCAGCCGATGCCGCTTCAGTCACGGGCGTTCACCTCGCTAACGGTATCGGCTGACCACTCGACGCGCGCTCGGTATTCTTGGCCCCATGGTTGTAGCGATAGCGCCGGCCAAGCCGGGCAGCACGGGGCAACGCGAATCCGCTCCGGTCGAGGCTACGACGAGCCCCTGGGTGACCATCGTCTGGGACGACCCCGTCAATTTGATGACGTACGTGACGTATGTATTCCAGAAGTTGTTCGGCTACAGCGAGCCGCACGCCACCAAGCTGATGCTGCAGGTGCACAACGAAGGCAAGGCGGTGGTGTCCTCGGGCAGCCGCGAGTCCATGGAAGTCGACGTGTCCAAGCTGCATGCCGCCGGTTTGTGGGCGACCATGCAGCAGGACCGCTGAGATCCGAGCTCTCCGGTATTCATCGTGCGCAAATGGAAGCGCGTGGAGACGCGCAACGGTCCTCGTTTCAGGTCGTCCCTCGCCCCGCATGAAGCGGCCCTGCTGCAGAATCTGGTCGGCGCGATGATCGGCTTGCTCGACGAGCGCCAGTCGACCTCGCCGTCCGACGAACTCGAGGAGATCACCGGGATCAAGACGGGGCATTCCCAGCGTCCGGGCGACCCCACGCTGGGGCGGCTGCTCCCCGATTTCTATCGAAGCGACGACGCGGATCCGCTGACTCTGGAAGGGTCCGAGGCGCTCAACTCGGCGCTGAGGAGTCTGCACGAGCCCGACATCATCGACGCCAAACGTAGTGCCGCCCAACAGTTGTTGGATACGGTGCCGGCCAACGGCGGTCGCCTGGAGCTCACCGAAGAGAGCGCCAACGCATGGATCTCCGCTGTCAACGACCTGCGGCTGACGCTCGGGGTCATGCTCGAGATCGGTCCGCAGGGCCCCGAACGGCTGCCCGCCGACCATCCGCTGGCGGCGCATTTCGACGTCTACCAATGGCTGACGGTGTTGCAGGAGTACCTGGTCCTGGTGCTGATGGGGTCCAGATGACCTTGTTGGCCGCGCAATGAACTCCATCACCGACGTCGGTGGCATCCGCGTCGGCCACCACCACCGGCTGGACCCCGATGCCTCGCTGGGTGCCGGGTGGGCGTGCGGCACGACGGTGGTGTTGCCGCCGCCGGGCACCGTCGGAGCCGTCGATTGCCGGGGCGGTGCACCGGGGACGCGCGAAACCGATCTGCTCGACCCGATCAACAGCGTGCGCTATGTGGACGCGGTGTTGTTGACCGGTGGCAGCGCCTACGGGCTGGCCGCCGCCGACGGCGTGATGCGCTGGCTGGAGGAACAGCAGCGTGGTGTCGCCATGGAGGGCGGCGTCGTGCCGATCGTGCCGGGCGCGGTGATCTTCGACCTGCCGGTGGGCGGTTGGGGGTGCCGACCGACGGCCGAATTCGGTTATGCCGCATGCGAAGCCGCCTCGGACGAGGTGCCGGTCGGGACGGTCGGTGCCGGGGTGGGCGCACGGGCGGGCGTGCTCAAAGGCGGCGTGGGAACCGCGTCGCTCACCTTGCCGTCCGGTGTGACGGTCGGCGCGCTGGTGGTGGTCAACGCCGCCGGCGACGTCGTCGACCCCAGCACCGGTCTTCCCTGGATGGCCGAGCTGATCGGCGAGTTCGCTCTGACGCCCCCGCCGCCCGCAGAGATCGACGCGCTGGCGCAGCTGCCGTCGCCGTTGAGCGACCTGAACACGACGATCGCCGTGGTCGCGACCGACGCGGCACTGAGCCCGGCCGCGTGCCGGCGGATGGCGATCGCGGCGCACGACGGCCTCGCGCGCGCCCTGCGTCCGGCGCATACCCCACTGGACGGCGACACGGTCTTCGCGCTGGCCACCGGCGCCATCGAGGTGCCGCCGTCGGCCAATACCCCCGCCGCGATGTCTCCGGAGACCGGGCTACTCACCGCGGTGGGTGCCGCGGCGGCCGACTGCCTGGCGCGTGCGGTGCTCAGCGGGGTGCTCGCCGCCCGGTCGGTGGCCGGCATACCGGCTTACCGTGACGTGGTGCCCGGGGCGTTCGGGAAGTGATCGGTGTCGGCAGAATCCCGATCGGCGACCGCCCCGGTAGCCTGGTTGATGCCGAAAACGCTCCGGAAGGGCAGCCATGGGCTTGAGGTCACGCACACCTGCGACGCAGGAGAAAAAGCCCCGATGGGTGGTCGGGGGAGCCACCATCCTCACCTTCGTCGCGTTGCTCTGGCTCATCGAGCTCTGGGACAGCCTGAGCAATCATCGCCTCGACTCCAACGGCATCCGGCCGCTCGAGGCTGACGGGTTGCGAGGCATCCTCGTCGCGCCCCTACTCCATTCGAACTGGGATCACCTGATCGCCAACACCATTCCGGCGCTGGTGCTCGGTTTCCTGATGACGCTGGCGGGCCTGTCGCGGTTCATCTTCGCCACGGCCATCATCTGGATCCTCGGTGGCTTCGGCACGTGGCTTATCGGCAATGTGGGCGCGCACTGCCCGTACGTCGGTGTGCGGTGCGAGACCAACCACATCGGCGCGTCGGGCCTCATCTTCGGCTGGCTGGCGTTCCTGATCCTGTTCGGGTTCTTCACGCGCAAGGTGTGGGAGATCGTCGTCGGCATCATCGTGATGTTCATCTACGGCGGCGTCCTGCTCGGCGTGCTGCCCGGCACCCCCGGCGTCTCGTGGCAGGGACACCTGTGCGGCGCCATCGCCGGGGTGGTCGCGGCGTACCTGTTGTCGTCTCCGGAGCGCAGAGCCCGCGAGCGCAAGCGAACGCCGCACGTCAAGCCATGAGCTCACCGCTGTCACCCGTCGGGATCTTCGACTCCGGCGTGGGCGGACTGACGGTCGCCCGCGCGATCATCGACCAATTGCCCGACGAGGACATCGTCTACGTCGGTGACACCGGCAACGGTCCCTACGGGCCGCTGGCCATCCCCGAGATCCGCGCGCACGCGCTGGCCATCGGGGACGACTTGGTCAGCCGGGGCGTCAAGGTTCTGGTCATCGCCTGCAACTCCGCGTCGGCGGCATGCCTGCGCGACGCGCGGGAACGCTACGACGTGCCCGTCGTCGAAGTGATCCTGCCTGCGGTGCGGCGCGCGGTCGCCGCAACCCGTAACGGCCGCATCGGGGTGATCGGCACCCGGGCAACCATCGAGTCGCACGCTTACCAGGATGCGTTCGCCGCGGCCCGCGACACCGAGATCACCGCGGTGGCCTGCCCGCGGTTCGTCGACTTCGTCGAGCGCGGGGTCACCAGCGGGCGTCAGGTGCTGGGCTTGGCAGAGGGCTACCTGGAACCGCTGCAGCGCGCCGGGGTCGACACGCTGGTACTCGGGTGCACGCACTACCCGTTGCTGTCGGGACTGATCCAATTGGTGATGGGGGAGGACGTCACGCTGGTCTCCAGCGCCGAGGAGACCGCCAAACAGGTGCTTCGCGTGCTCACCGAAACCGACCTGCTGCACCCGCACGACGGGTCGTCCGCAACGCGGGTGTTCGAAGCCACCGGTGACCCGGAGTCCTTCACCCGACTGGCGGCGCGGTTTCTGGGTCCGGCTGTCACAGGTGTCGAGCCCGTCCGTCGCACCCACGTCCATTAGCTGTGCAGGCGACTCCGACCTTTGAATGCGGCGATGTTTTCCCCATCGTGGTAGTGGGCATGGCACAGTGGTGTCCGTGCGATTAACCGTGCTCGGATGCTCCGGTAGCGTCGTGGGTCCGGATTCGCCCGCGTCGGGCTATCTACTTCGGGCTCCGGATACCCCACCGCTGGTCATCGACTTCGGCGGAGGTGTACTCGGCGCCCTGCAGCGCCACGCCGATCCCAGCTCGGTGCACGTGTTGTTGTCGCATCTGCACGCCGACCACTGCCTGGATCTGCCGGGCTTGTTCGTGTGGCGTCGCTACCATCCGACGTCACGTCCCGCCGGCAAAGCGCTGCTGTACGGGCCGAGCGACACCTGGTCGCGGCTGGGCGCGGCGTCCTCGCCGTACGGCGGCGAGATCGACGACTGCTCGGACATTTTCGATGTCCGCCACTGGGTCGACCGCGAGGCGGTGACCATCGGCGCGCTCACGATCACACCTCGGCTGGTGGCGCACCCCACCGAGTCGTTTGGTCTGCGCTTCACCGACCCTTCCGGAGCATCGCTGGTGTACAGCGGTGACACCGGTGAATGCGACCAGCTCGTCGAACTGGCGCGCGGCGCCGACGTCTTCCTCTGCGAGGCGTCCTGGACGCATTCGCCCAAACACCCACCAGATCTGCATCTGTCCGGGACCGAGGCGGGCCGGGCGGCGGCGCGGGCCGGTGTCCGCGAGTTGCTGTTGACGCATATCCCGCCGTGGACGTCGCGTGAGGACGTGATCAGCGAGGCCAAGGCCGAGTTCGACGGGCCGGTGCATGCCGTGGTGCCCGGCGAGACGTTCGAAATCCGCCGGACCGGCTAGCGCGTCGACGCGACGGCTAGGGTGGGCGTCGTGTCCAAACGAGAAGACGGCCGCCTCGACGACGAGCTTCGCCCGGTGGTCATCACCAGGGGTTTCACCGAGAATCCTGCGGGCTCGGTGTTGATCGAATTCGGCCAGACCAAGGTCTTGTGCACGGCCAGCGTCACCGAGGGGGTGCCGCGGTGGCGCCGAGGATCCGGTCTGGGTTGGCTTACCGCCGAATACGCGATGCTGCCCTCGGCGACTCACACCCGCTCCGACCGCGAATCGGTCAAGGGACGGATCGGCGGCAGGACCCAGGAGATCAGTCGGCTGGTCGGTCGGTCACTGCGCGCGTGCATCGATCTGGCGGCGCTGGGCGAGAACACCATCGCCGTCGACTGCGACGTGTTGCAGGCCGACGGCGGCACCCGCACGGCGGCGATCACCGGCGCCTACGTGGCGTTGGCCGACGCGGTCACCTACCTGTCCGCGCACGGGAAGTTGTCCGACCCGAGGCCGCTGTCGTGCGCGATCGCGGCGGTGAGCGTCGGGGTGGTCGACGGCCGGGTGCGCGTCGACCTGCCTTACGAAGAGGACTCACGGGCCGAAGTCGACATGAACGTGGTCGCCACCGACACTGGGACGTTGGTCGAGGTGCAAGGCACCGGCGAGGGTGCGACGTTCCCGCGCTCGACCCTGGACAAGCTGCTGGACATGGCGCTGGGCGCCTGCGACTCGCTGTTCGCCGCGCAGCGTGAGGCCCTGGCGCAGCCGTATCCCGGTGTGCTCCCCGAAGGGCCGTCGCAGCCGAAGGCGTTCGGAAGCTGAGCGGGTTGCTGGTCGCCAGCCGCAACCGCAAGAAGCTGGCCGAACTGCAACGGGTGCTGGACGGAGCCGGGCTGTCCGGGGTGACGCTGATGTCGCTGGACGACGTGCCGCCGTTCGACGAAGCACCCGAGACCGGTGCCACCTTCGAGGACAACGCGCTGGCCAAGGCCCGCGATGCGTTCGCCGCGACCGGCCTGCCCAGCGTCGCCGACGACTCCGGGTTGGAAGTCGCCGCGCTGAACGGGATGCCGGGGGTGCTGTCGGCGCGCTGGTCGGGCAAGCACGGCGACGACGCCGCCAACACCGCGTTGTTGCTGGCCCAGCTTCGTGACGTGCCCGACGGGCGGCGCGCAGCGGCCTTCGTCTCAGCCTGCGCGCTGATCTCGGACGCCGACGAAGTGGTGGTGCGCGGGGAGTGGTCCGGGTCCATCGCTCGGGAGCCGCACGGCGACGGTGGGTTCGGCTACGACCCGGTGTTCGTCCCCGAGGGTTCGGGCGGGCGCACCGCCGCGCAACTCAGTCCGGCTGAAAAGGACGCGGTATCGCATCGCGGCCGCGCGCTGGCTTTGCTGTTGCCCGCGTTACGGGGGCTGCCGGGGCTGAGCGCGCTCAGAGCGCGAACTGCACTTTGATCTCGCGGGTCTGGCGTTGCTCGACGACGATCCCCAGGATCGGGACGGTGCCGGCGAGCAGCACGCCGACCGTCTTTCCGATCGGCCAACGGACCTTGATGGCGAGATTGAACGCCGCCAGCATGTAGACGAAGTACATCCAGCCGTGCACGACCTCGATCCAGCGGATCTCGCGATCGAACACCAGATGCGAGACGATCTCGCCGCACAGTGCGATCAGCCAGATGCCGGTGATCCACGCCATGATCCGGTACGCGGTCAGCGCGGTGCGGATCTTCTCGACGGGGAACACCGAGGTGCCGCGTTCTGTGTCGGGGTTGCTCATGCGGTTGTCCTGTTCTGTTTTTCGGCGTCGTTCTTGGCGAGTTCGGCCAGGTAGGCGTTGTATTCGCGCAAGGCGGGATCGTCAGACGGTGGCGGTGGCGGCTTCGGGCGTTCGGGTAGCAGCCCGGGAGGTATCTCGTTGGCCGTGTGGCGCGGCTCCGGCGGCGTGTCCTCGTACCGGACGAAGTTGCGGTACGCATAGACCCAGAACCAGGCGAAGAGCGGCCATTGCAGCGCGTAGCCGAGGTTCTGGTAGCCGCCCGACACCGACTGGAACCTGGTCCACTGCCACCAGCCCAGCGCCAGGCAGGCACAGGCCGCGAGGATCACCAGAGCGATCAGCGCGGGCCGGTGGCGGCGTCGTCGAGGAGCCTGGGTGGACACAACATGACGGTACCGCGCGGCGCCCCGCCGACGGCTCCGTCGGGTAGCCGGAGCGGTACCATCGGCAAGGCGCGCGGGCGTGATGAAATTGGCAGACATGCCGGCTTTAGGTGCCGGTGCTCGAGAGAGCGTGTGGGTTCGAGTCCCTCCGCCCGCACAGATCTTTGCTCCTGCATCGACTTCGAGGGAGGGCGATTTGTCCGTCGCACGACGTGAGCGTGCCGCTCTGGTGGAAACCATGCTCGCAGCCGGACCCGAAGCGCCCACCTTATGCGAAGGCTGGACCACCCGGGATCTGGCCGCGCACCTGGTGATTAGGGAGTACCGTCCGGACGCCGGGCCCGGAATCCTGATTCCGTTCTTCGCCGGCCACACCGAACGACTGCAGAACAAGGTCGCGGCGGAGACCGACTGGGAAGACCTGGTGGACAAGGTCGCTTCCGGTCCGCCGGCCTACTCGCCGTTCAAGTTGCTCGATCCGGTGGCCAACGTCGGTGAGATGTTCATCCACCACGAGGACGTGCGCCGCGCCCGGCCGGGCTGGGAGCCCCGCGAACTCGATCCCGAGCTGGCGGCCAGGTTGCGGCGCAACCTGTCGCTGATGGGCCGGTTGACGTTGGCGAAGGTTCCCGGACGGGTCGCGTTGCGCACCACCGACGGCAAAACGGTGCTGATCGCCGGACGCGGGCCGGCGGTGACGGTGACCGGGCCGCCCGAGGAATTGCTGCTGTTCGCGGTCGGCCGGGAAGCGCGGGTGGACTTCGACGGTGACGAGGCGGCGATCCGCGCCGTTCGCGAGGCGCCCAAGAGCCTGTAGCCGCCACCAGTTTGACCGGCGGTAAGGTAACCCTTAGTTTGTGGGGGTAACTTACTAGCTCGGAGCGTGGCAGCTGATGAAAACCGTGTCCCGGGTGGTGAGTGAAACCGCCGCGGGAGAGGACCGTTGATGGCACGCGGATTTTCCGGCGTGATGATGAAGGGCTTCGGCGCGCGCGACCACATCGCGACTGTGCTCGAAACCTTCGAGATCGCACCGCATTTCGTGCGGATCCGGATGGAGTCACCGACGCTGTTCGGTGAGGTCGAGCCGGAGCCGGCCGCGTGGCTGCGGTTCTGGTTCCCCGACCCGAAGGGCTCCAAGACCGAATTCCAGCGCGGTTACACCCTTTCCGAAGCTGACGCGTCCACCGGCAGGTTCGCCGTCGACGTGGTGTTGCACGAGCCTGCCGGACCCGCCTCCACGTGGGCCCGAAGCGTGCAACCCGGGACGACGATCGCGGTCATGGCACTGATGGGCTCCTCGCGCTACGACAGCCCCGACGAACAACCGGCCGGCTATCTGCTGATCGGCGACTCGGCGTCGATCCCGGGCATGAACGGGATCATCGGAACCGTCCCGGACGACGTGCCGATCGAGATGTACCTCGAGCAACACGACGACAACGACCCCTTGATCCCCATCACGCGGCACCCCCGGCTGCAGGTGCATTGGGTCGCGCGCCACGACGACAGATCACTGGCGAACGCGATCGAAAGCCGGGACTGGTCGAACTGGTACTGCTGGGCCACGCCAGAAGCCAACGCGCTCAAGAACGTTCGCAAGAGGCTGCGCGACGAGTTCGGCTTCCCCAAGTCCGAGGTCCATGCGCAGGCATATTGGAGTGCCGGCAAGGAGATGGGCACCCGCCGCGGCGACGAGCCGGACACCACCGCCGCCGACGATTCGGCTGAAGTGGTTGTGGCGCAACCGGAATCGGCGGCCCGGGGGAGTTGGCGAGCCCAGGCCGCCGGTCAGCTGCTGGCACCGCTGCGTCCGGCGCTGATCGCCTCGGGGGTGCTGCAGGCCATCGTCACGCTGGTGCAGCTGGCGCCGTTCGTCCTGCTCGTCGAATTGGCCCGGCTCCTGGTCGCCGGCGCTGACGAGTCTCGGCTGTGGAACCTCGGCCTGTGGGCGGTTTCGCTATTGGGGCTGGGCACCGTGCTGGGGGCAGGGCTGACCCTGTGGCTCCACGTCGTCGACGCGCGGTTCGCCAGCGACCTGCGATCGCGGTTGTTGGGCAAGCTGTCCCGACTGCCGCTGGGCTGGTTCACCGCACGCGGGTCGGGGTCGATCAAGCAACTGGTGCAGGACGACACACTGTCGTTGCACTACCTGGTCACCCATGCCATTCCGGACGCGGTGAACGCGGTGGTGGCACCGGTGGCGGTGCTGCTCTACCTGTTCGTCGTCGACTGGCGGGTGGCGTTGGTGCTGTTCGGTCCGGTCCTGGTCTACCTGGTGACATCTTCGATGCTGATGATTCAATCCGGGCCGCGGATCGCGCAGTCGCAGCGGTGGGCGGAGAAGATGAGTACCGAAGCCGGCGCCTATCTGGAAGGACAGCCGGTGATCCGCGTTTTCGGCGGTGCCGCCGCGTCGAGCTTCCGGCGGAGCCTGGACGAGTACATCGAGTTCCTGGTCGCCTGGCAACGTCCGCTGGCCGGCAAGAAGACCATGATGGACCTGGCCACCCGTCCGTCGACGTTCCTGTGGCTGATCGTGACCGTCGGCACCCTGCTCGTCGTCACCCACCGGATGGATGCGGTCGACTTGCTGCCGTTCCTGTTGTTGGGCACCACATTCGGAGCCCGACTCCTGGGCATCGCCTACGGCGTCGGTGGCATCCGTGCCGGGACGATGGCCGCCCGCCGCCTGCAGACCGCCCTTGCCGAGCCGGAACTGACCGTCACCGCGGCCGCGCCCCACCCGGCCGAGTCGGCGGTGGTGTTCGACCATGTCAGCTTCGGCTACCGACCCGGCGTACCGGTGATCCGTGACGTGTCACTGGAATTGCGGCCCGGTACCGTCACCGCACTGGTCGGCCCGTCGGGATCCGGAAAGTCCACGCTCGCAGCGCTGTTGGCGAGGTTTCACGACGTCGAGGAAGGCGCGATCCGGGTGGGTGGCAACGACATCCGGTCGCTGAGTGCCGACGAGCTCTACACCCGGGTCGGATTCGTGCTCCAGGAAACACAACTCGTGCACGGCACCGTCGCCGAGAACATCGCGCTGGCCGTCCCGGAAGCCACCCTCGAGCAGATCCAGACCGCGGCGCGCGACGCGCAGATCCACGACCGGATCCTGCGGCTGCCCAACGGCTACGACACCGTGCTGGGCGCAAGCACCGCGTTGTCGGGTGGCGAGCGGCAACGCCTGACCATCGCCCGCGCGATCCTCGCCGACACGCCGGTGCTCATCCTGGACGAGGCCACCGCCTACGCCGACCCCGAGTCGGAATACCTTGTGCAGCAAGCCCTCAACCGACTGACCCGAGACCGCACCGTGCTGGTGATCGCACACCGGCTGCACACCGTCACCGGGGCCGATCAAATCGTCGTGCTCGACCACGGCCGCATCACCGAACGCGGTACCCACGACGAACTGCTGGCCGCCGACGGCCGCTACCGCCGGCTCTGGGAAACGGGTCGGCCCCGGGCGACGGTGGGCGCGGGGCAGGAGGTCACCGGATGATCCGCACCTGGCTTCGTCTCGTCCCGGCCGATCGTCGCGGCAAGGTGGCTGCTTATGCGGCAATGACTTTCGTCTCCGTCGTGCTACGTGCGGTGGGTGCGGTGCTGCTCGTCCCGTTGGTGGCGGCCTTGTTCGGCGACACACCCCAACGCGCGCTGGTGTGGCTGGGCTGGTTGACCGCCGCGACCGTGATCGGCTGGATCATCGACACCACCACCGCGCGGATCGGATTCGACCTGGGGTTCGCCGTTCTCGACCACACCCAGCACGACGTGGCCGACCGGTTACCCGACATCCGGCTGAACTGGTTCACCGCCGAAAACACCGCGACGGCAAGGCAAGCCATCGCGTCGACCGGACCCGAACTCGTCGGTCTGGTGGTCAACCTGCTGACGCCGCTGATCAGCGCCATCCTGCTGCCCGCGGCCATCGCCTTGGTGTTGCTGCCGATCTCCCGGCAGCTCGGTGTCGCCGCGCTGGCCGGGGTGCCGCTGTTGCTGGGGGCGCTGTGGGCTTCGGTGCGCCTGTCGCGCAAAGCCGATGCGGCCGCCGGTGCGGCCAACAGCAGGCTGACCGAGCGCATCATCGAATTCGCCCGCACCCAGCAGGCGCTGCGGGCTGCGCGACGCGTCGAACCGGCCCGCAGTCTGGTCGGCAATGCCCTCAGCGCCCAGCACAGCGCGACGATGCGGCTGCTGGGCATGCAGATCCCCGGCCAGTTGCTGTTCAGCATCGCCAGCCAGTTGGCGTTGATCCTGCTCGCCGGCGTCACCACGGCCCTGACCGTGGGCGGCACGTTGGGTGTGCCCGAAGCCATCGCGCTGATCGTGGTGATAGCCCGCTACCTCGAGCCGTTCACCACCGTCAGCGAACTGGCGCCGGCACTGGAGAGCACCCGAGCCACTCTCGGCAACATCCGCTCGGTGCTGACCGCGCCCGCTGTGGGCGCCGGGACGGCCCGGTTGCGCCCGGCAGGCTCGGCGCCGCGCATCGTCTTCGACGACGTCACCTTCAGCTACGACGGCAGCACCCATCCTGCGCTGGACGGGGTGAGTTTCTCGCTGGAGCCGGGAACCGCGACGGCGATCGTCGGGCCGTCGGGCTCCGGCAAGAGCACCGTCCTGGCGCTGATCGCCGGCCTGCATCAACCCACCCGAGGGCGGGTCCTGATCGACGACCTGGACGCGGCCACCCTGGACGCCGACGCCCGGCGCAACGCCAGCAGCGTCGTCTTCCAGCATCCCTACCTTTTCCACGGAACGATCCGCGAGAACGTGCTGGCCGGCGCCCCGGATGCGGACGAGGACCGGTTCACCCGCGCCGTCGGTCTGGCCCGGGTCGACGAGCTCACCGGCCGCCTGCCAGACGGCGCGCAGACGGTGGTGGGCGAAGCCGGCTCGGCACTTTCGGGCGGCGAACGTCAGCGGGTCAGCATCGCGCGTGCCCTGCTCAAGGGTGCCCCCATCCTGCTGGTCGACGAGGCGACCAGCGCACTGGACAACGAGAACGAGGTCGCGATCGTCGACGCGCTCACCGCCGACCCGCAGGCGCACACCCGGGTGATCGTGGCCCACCGGCTGGCCAGCATCCGGCACGCCGACCGGGTCCTGTTCGTCGAGAACGGTCGGGTGATCGAAGACGGCGCGGTCGACGACCTGCTGGCCGCCGGCGGCCGGTTCAGCGAGTTCTGGCGCCAGCAGCACGAAGCCGCGGAATGGCGGATCCTGGCCGACTAGGACGGGCACACCGAAAGTCCTGCGGTATGGCTTACAGTCGAGTGCTGTGAGCGTCTTGATGTCGATCCCGAGGTACCCCGCCGACGTGACCGCCGAATGGCTTTCGGCGGTGCTCAGCCAAAGTGGCGCGCCCGTCGAGGTGACCGCAACCGACGTGACTCCGATCGGCACCGGGCAGACCGGCGCCACCTACCGCGTGACGGCCACCTACGGCGGCGATCCGGGCGGTTTGCCGCCCACGTTCGTGATCAAGCTGCCGGCCCAGGACGACGCCGTGCGTGACCGCGTCGTCATCGGGTATCGCAGCGAATGCGCGTTCTATGCTTCGGCCGCCCACCGCGTGCAGGTACCGACACCGCGCTGCTTCTACTCCCAAATCAGCGACGACGCAATGAATTACGCGCTGCTGCTGGCCGACCAGGCGCCGGCGGTGCAGGGTGATCAACTGCTGGGCTGCGGGGAGCAGGAGGCGCGACTGGCGGTGGTCGCACTGGCCGGACTGCACGGACCCAGCTGGTGCGATCGGTTCTGGCTGGACTTTCCCGGTGTCGCGTTCGGTCGTCCCGACGAAGCCGGCGCCCAGGGCATGGGCGAGGTGGCCAAGATGAGCGCCGACATCACCCTGGAGAAGCTCGGCGATCGGATGAGCCTCGAAGACCGCGACACCTTCGCTGCCACAATGGGTTTGGTCACACCGTGGCTGATGGCCGAGCACCACCGGTTCGCGCTGTTGCACGGCGACTACCGGCTGGACAACATGTTGTTCGATCCCGACCACACCCGCATCAGCGTCGTCGACTGGCAAACGCTGGGGGTGGGATTGCCGGCACGCGATCTCGCCTATTTCGCTGCGACCAGCCTGAACTCGCAACTGCGGGGGGCCGTCGAGGAAGACCTGGTGACCGAGTACCACCGGGCGCTGCTGAGTTACGGCGTCCGCGACTACGACCGCGAAACGTGTTGGCGCGACTACCGGCTCGGCGTGTTGCAGGCGCCGCTGATCTCGGCGCTGGGGTTCGCCTTCGCCACCTCCACCGAGCGGGGTGACGACATGGTGCTGACCATGCTGTCGCGCGGCTGTCAGGCGATTCGCGACCTGGGCACCCTGGAACTGATCTCGGGCTAGGGCGTCTCCTGCGCTGAGGGCGCTCCCGTTCGCTGCGTTGATTCTGCGCTCAGGGCGCAACCTACTCGCACTTTGTCGCCCTAGGCGCAGAGTCAACGCGCTAATCAGTACTTCGTCGACCCCTGGTCCACCGGGATCTCCGCTGCTGTGACGTAACGGGATTCGTCACTGGCCAGCCAGCAGACCGTGTCGGCGATGTCTTCCGGCTCGGCCGCCCAGGTCGGCAGGAACGGCGTGATCATGTTCGCCAGTTGAGGATTGGTCTCGATGGCCTTGCCCATGGCCTCGATCATCTGCCCGCTGCCCATCGGAGAATTGACCGGCCCGGGATGCACGCTGTTGACCCGAATCGAGTGCTTGCCCAGTTCGGCGGCGAACGCGCGGGCCATGCCGGTGACGGCGTGCTTGCTGGCCGTGTAGTGCACCATGAACGGCTGCAGTTTCGCTCCGGCGGCCGAACTGATCAGGATGATCGAGCCGCCGCGGCCGCCGTCGATGATGTGGTGCGCTCCGGCCATCACGGTGTTCCAGGTGCCGGTCACGTTGATGTCCAACACGTCCCGGAATGACTTGGGGGAGATGTCGTTCCAGGCCTGCGGAGCCGAGATCCCGGCATTGGCCACGATGATGTCCAGGCGCCCCAATTCCGCGACGCCGGCCTCGACGATCCGGCGCAAGCCGTCATGGTCGCGGGTGTCGGCCACCGTGGCGATGATTCGACGGCCCGTCTCTTCGACCAGGCGAACCGTTTCGGCCAAGTCGTCCGGGGTCGCCGAATCGTAAGGGACACAATCGGGAAGCTGCCCCGCGATATCGACGGCGATGATGTCGGCGCCTTCCCGGGCCATTCGCACCGCGTGCGCGCGGCCCTGGCCACGCGCCGCTCCGGTGATGAACGCGACCCTGTTCTTCAGCCTCATCGTTGCGCCGCCTTCACCAGGTTGGAGCCGATGATCAGTTGCTGGATCTCGCTGGTGCCCTCGTACAGTCGCAGCAGCCGGACATCGCGGTAGATGCGCTCGACCGGGACCCCGCGCATATAGCCGCTGCCGCCGTGCACCTGGACCGCGAGATCGGCGACCTTGCCGGCCATTTCGGTACAGAACAGCTTCGCCGCCGACGGCGCGATCCGGCGGTCTTGGTCGTTGACCCAGGCCCGCGCGGTGTCGCGGACCAGCGCGCGCCCGGCCAGCACCCCGGTCTGCATGTCGGCCAGCATCGCCTGCACCAGCTGGAAGTTGCCGATCGGGGTGCCGCCCTGGGTTGCGGTGGCGGCGTAGGCCACCGACTCGTCCAGGGCGCGCTGCGCCGCGCCGACTGCGAGCGCGGCGATGTGCACTCGGCCGCGCGCCAGCGAGGTCATCGCCGCGCGGTAGCCGATGTCTTCGCTGCCGCCGACGAGGGCGCTGTCGTCGACGCGCACCTCGGTGAAGCTGACGTCTGCGGTCCAAGCACCCTCCTGACCCATCTTGGCGTCCTTGGCGCCCACCTCGACGCCGGGCACATCGGCCGGCACCAGGAACACCGCAATCCCGGGACCTTTCTCGTCGGCCGGGCGGGTGCGCGCGAAGACCACGAACAGATCGGCGACCGGTGCGTTGGTGATGAAGCGCTTCTGCCCGTCGATCACCCAATCTTGGCCGTCGCGAACGGCTTTGGTCTTCAATCCGGCCGGATTGGATCCCGCGCCGGGTTCGGTCAGGGCGAAGGAGGCGACGACGTCGCCGGAGGCGATCGATTCGAGCCAACGCGACTTCTGCTCGTCGGTGCCGAACCCGACGAGAACCTGTCCGGCGATGCCGTTGTTGGTGCCGAACATCGACCGCAGCGCCAACGAGGTGTAGCCCAACTCCATTGCCAGCTCGACGTCTTGGCTCAGGTTCAGGCCGAGGCCGCCCCATTCCTGGGGGATCGCGTAGCCGAACAGGCCCATCTTCTTGGCGTCGTCGCGCAGTTCGTCGGGCACCCGGTCCTCGTCGAGGATCTCCTGCTCACGCGGGACGACCGCGGTGCGGATGAAGTGGCGGGTCTGCGCCAGGATCTCCCGGAAGTCCTCGTCAGAGACCTCGCTCATCGCTACCTGCTCCTTCGGCTCAGTTGTGGGGGGCGCGAACAGACGTAAAAGCCCCTCATTTCCCCCGGAAATGGGGGCTTTTACGTCTGTTCGCGGGCGGGTTGGCGGGTTGATAGGGTAGGCCAGGATCATATATGAAATACAATATTTGAGTTGACGGTGCTCGCTCGGGTGCCCCGAACAGAAGGCGTGATACAGGTGTCGTTGTTGGACGGTCAGACCGCGGTGGTCACGGGTGCTGCGCAAGGTCTTGGTTACGCGATTGCGGAGCGATTCATTGCCGAAGGTGCGCGGGTGGTGCTCGGCGACGTGAACCTCGAGGCGACCGAGGTCGCGGCCAAACAACTGGGCGGCGAGGACGTCGCCGTCGCGGTGCGCTGTGACGTCACCCGATCCGAAGAGGTCTCCAACCTCATCCAGACCGCCATCGATCGGTTCGGTGGTTTCGACATCATGGTCAACAACGCCGGAATCACCCGCGACGCGACCATGCGCAAGATGACCGAGGAGCAGTTCGACCAGGTCATCAACGTGCACCTGAAGGGGACGTGGAACGGTACCCGGCTGGCCGCGGCGGTCATGCGGGAGAACAAGCGGGGCGCCATCATCAACATGTCGTCGGTCTCCGGCAAGGTCGGGATGGTCGGCCAGACGAATTACTCGGCAGCCAAGGCGGGGATCGTCGGCATGACCAAGGCGGCCGCCAAAGAGCTTGCGTACCTGGGTGTCCGGGTGAACGCCATCGCTCCGGGGCTGATCCGGTCGGCCATGACCGAGGCCATGCCGCAACGGATCTGGGATTCGAAAGTGGCTGAAGTTCCGATGGGGCGCGCCGGTGAACCCAGCGAGGTGGCCAGCGTCGCCCTGTTCCTGGCTTCCGACCTGTCCTCCTACATGACCGGCACGGTCATGGAGATCACCGGCGGCCGGCACCTGTGACGGAGAGCGCCGCGAGCAGACGCAAAAGCCCCCAATTCGGGACGAATTGGGGTGCTTTTGCGTCTGCTCGGCAGCACGAGGCGGTCATCTGCGAACCGGTACGGACGCCGATCGGCCGGTACGGCGGCATGTTCAAGTCGCTCAGCGCCGTCGACCTCGGCGTCGCAGCGCTGCGCGGCCTGCTGGACCGCACGGGGATCGCCCCGGACGCGGTGCAGGACGTCATCCTCGGGCACTGTTATCCCAGCAGCGAGGCGCCCGCGATCGGGCGGGTGGTGGCGCTGGACTCCGGTCTGCCGGTGACCGTTCCGGGTATGCAGGTCGACCGCCGCTGCGGGTCGGGTCTGCAGGCCGTGATCCAGGCGTGCCTGCAGGTGAGCTCCGGCGACAACGATCTCGTCGTCGCGGGCGGCTGCGAGAGCATGAGCAACGTCACCTTCTACTCCACCGACATGCGTTGGGGCGGAGGCCGTTCCGGTGTCCGGGTGCACGACGCGCTGGCCCGTGGTCGCAGCACCGCAGGCGGCCGTCACTACCCGGTGCCGGGCGGGATGCTGGAGACCGCTGAGAACCTGCGCCGGCAGTACGGGATCTCCCGGCAGGAGCAGGACGAGCTCGCGGTGCGGTCGCACCAGCGGGCGGTGGCCGCGCAGCAGGACGGCGTGCTCAAAGACGAAATCGTTCCGGTCACCGTGGCGACGCGGCAGGGCGAGCAGGTGATCGACACCGACGAGCATCCCCGCGCCGATACCACGGTGGAGTCCCTGAGCAAACTCAAACCTGTTCTGCTGAAGGATGATCCGGAGTCGACGGTGACGGCGGGCAACGCCAGTGGGCAGAATGACGCCGCGTCGATGTGCGTGGTGACCACCGCGGAGAAGGCGAACGAACTCGGGTTGAGGCCGTTGGTGCGGCTGGTGTCGTGGGGCCAAGCGGGGGTGGCGCCCAACATCATGGGAATCGGCCCGGTGCCGGCGACGGAGGTGGCGCTGGCCAAAGCAGGCCTGCGGCTGAGCGACATCGACCTGATCGAACTCAACGAGGCCTTCGCCGCCCAAGCGCTTGCGGTGATGCGAGAGTGGAATTTCGGTGCCGCCGACCACGATCGGACCAATGTGCTCGGTT
This sequence comes from Mycobacterium sp. NGS67, assembly GCF_059812185.1. NCBI lineage: Bacteria > Bacillati > Actinomycetota > Actinomycetes > Mycobacteriales > Mycobacteriaceae > Mycobacterium > Mycobacterium sp. NGS67. The sequence goes on along the minus strand of NZ_JCALCF010000016.1, from coordinate 85,385 downwards.
CGGGGATCTCCCTGGGACACCCGGTGGGAGCGACGGGTGGCCGGATGCTGGCCAGCCTGGCCCGCGAGTTGGACCGGCGCCAGGCGCGTTACGGCTTGGAGACGATGTGCATCGGTGGCGGGCAGGGGCTGGCCGCGGTCTTCGAGCGGGTCACGTGACCACGCTGCCGCTGGCCGGCGTCCGCGTCGTCGAGGTGTCCAGCTTCGTCGCCGCACCGCTGTGCGGATTGACGTTGAGCCAGCTTGGCGCACAGGTTATCCGTGTCGATCCGATCGGTGGCGCCTCCGATGTGCAGCGTTGGCCGCTGACCGAGGGTGGCACGTCGATCTACTGGACGGGACTGAACAAGGGAAAGCGTTCGGCCACAGTGGATTTCCGGGCGCCCGAGGGGCAGGAGTTGGTTCAGCGCCTGATCGTGGAGGGCGACGGCATCGTCGTCACCAACTCGGCTGGCCTGTCCTGGCTGAGCCATGAGGCGTTGGCGGCCAAGCGTTCCGACGTCATCCATGTCCAGTTGCTCGGGCGCGGTGACGGATCCACCGGCGTGGACTACACGGTCAACGCGGCCATCGGATTTCCGCTGGTCACCGGTCCGGCCGACCACGCCGCGCCGATCAACCATGTGCTGCCGGCCTGGGACGTCAGCTGTGGCCTGTACGCCGCGCTGGCCGTCGTCTCCGCCGTGCATCGTCGCGACCAATCCGGGGCAGGTGCCCGGGTCAGTCTGGCCCTGGAGGATGTCGCGTTGGCCACCGCCGGAAACCTCGGGTTACTGACCGAACCCCAGGTGCTCGGGACGCAGCGACCACGGGTCGGCAATGCCGTCTATGGCCAGTACGGGCAGGATTTCGTCAGCCGGGACGGCGCCCGGTTCATGGTCGTGTTGTTGACGCGCAGGCACTTTCGTGACCTGGTCGACGTGACCGGTACCGGTGCGGCGGTCACGGCGCTGGCCGAAGCGCTGGGTGTGGACTTCGGTACCGAGGGCGACCGCTACCGCTACCGCGACGTGTTGTCCGGTCTGTTCGGCACCTGGTTCGCCGATCACACCGCCGACGAGATCGGTGCGGCGTTGTCGGGCACCACGGTGCTGTTCGAACGGTACCGCACCTTCGCCGAGGTGGCCCGCGACCCGAAAGTGACTGCGAATCCGCTGTTTTCCCGACTGCACCAACCGGGCGTCGGAGACTATCTGGCCCCGGCCATGCCGACCGCGTTCGACGGGGTGCATCCGACCAGCGCGGCGGCGCCGGTGCTGGGGGCCGATACCGCCGACGTGCTCGCCGAGTACCTGGGACTGACGGACGACGACATCGCGCGTCTGGCGACCGCGAAGACGATAGGGACGAACAGCGCATGACCAGACTCGCCCAGACTCTCGGCCTCACCGAGATCCAGACCGAAATCGTCGCCACGGTACGGCAATTCGTCGACAAGGAGATCATTCCGACCGCGCCCGAACTGGAACGCAGCGACACCTACCCGCAGGCCATCGTCGACGGCCTGCGCGAGATGGGGTTGTTCGGCCTGATGATCCCGGAGGAGTACGGCGGGCTGGGGGAGTCGCTGCTCACCTACGCGCTGTGCGTCGAGGAACTCGCGCGCGGCTGGATGAGCGTGTCCGGGGTGCTCAACACCCACTTCATCGTCGCGTACATGCTGCGTCAGCACGGAACCGAGGAGCAGAAGCAACGGTTCCTGCCGCGGATGGCCACCGGCGAGACCCGCGGCGCGTTCTCCATGTCCGAACCCGAGTTGGGCTCCGACGTGGCCGCGATCCGCACCCGCGCGACCCGCAACGACGACGGCACCTACACCATCGACGGACAGAAGATGTGGCTGACCAACGGGGGCAGCTCCACGCTGGTCGCGGTGCTGGTGCGCACCGACGAGGGAGCGGACAAACCACATCGCAACCTGACCGCTTTCCTGGTCGAAAAGCCCACCGGCTTCGGCGAAGTGGTGCCCGGCCTGATCATTCCCGGCAAGATCGACAAGCTCGGCTACAAAGGCATCGACACCACCGAACTCATCTTCGACGGCTACGGGGCGAGCGCCGGCGACATCCTCGGCGGCAAGCCGGGCCAGGGCTTCTTGCAGATGATGGACGGCATCGAAGTCGGCCGGGTCAACGTGTCCGCGCGCGCCTGCGGTGTCGGCATCCGGGCCTTCGAACTGGCGGTGCGCTACGCCCAGCAGCGGCAGACCTTCGGCAAGCCGATCGCCGAGCACCAGGCGATCGCGTTCCAGCTCGCCGAGATGGCCACCAAAGTCGAAGCCGCGCACCTGATGATGGTCAACGCAGCGCGACTGAAGGACTCCGGCGAACGCAACGACGTCGCGGCCGGAATGGCGAAATACCTTGCCAGCGAGTTCTGTTCGGAGGTCACCCAACAGAGCTTCCGGATCCACGGCGGCTACGGCTACTCCAAGGAGTACGAGATCGAGCGGCTGATGCGCGACTCACCGTTCCTGCTGATCGGCGAGGGCACCAGCGAGATCCAGAAGCAGATCATCAGCAAGCGCCTACTCGACGAGTATCGGATGTGAGGCGATGACGGTTCCGGATTTCGGTTCGCGGCCACAGCTTTCCGAGGACGTCGCGGCCTTTGTCCGAAAGAGGATATTCGAGGGCACTTACGCGGCCGGCCAGTATGTGCGGCTGGATCAACTGGCCGCGGAGTTGGGGGTCAGCGTCACGCCGGTGCGGGAGGCGTTGTTCGCGCTGCGCGCCGAAGGTCTGGTCGCTCAACAGCCCCGGCGCGGCTTCGTGGTGCTGCCGCTGACACGGCGGGACCTGGCCGACGTCGCCAATGTGCAGGCCCATGTGGGCGGTCAATTGGCAGCGCGGGCCGCGCTGCATATCAGCGATCAGCAGCTCAGTGATCTCAAGGACATTCAGGCTCACCTGGAGAAGGCGTACGCCGCCGCCGATGACGAACAGACCATCCGGCTCAACCACGAATTCCATCGGGCGATCAACATCGCCGCGGATTCACCGAAGTTGGCGCAGATGATGTCGCAGATCACCCGCTATGCGCCCGAGTCGGTGTTCCCGATGATCGAGCACTGGCCCGAGCGGGCCGTCAAGGACCACCGCCGGGTGCTGGCGGCGCTCGACGCGCACGACGAGGAGTCTGCGCGCGTAGCGATGTCCGATCACCTTGCGGCGAGCGCGGTTCCGCTGATCGAGCACCTGATCGAGCGTGGTGTGGTCGTGCAGGCATCGCACGCATCGGATTGAGGCGCCGCTTCCCGGCGGATACGAACAACGGCGAGATTCCGAAAGTGCCATTCCTGGTCGCGGGTCTAGACTGCCGCTATGCGTATCACGCGAGCGTCCCGCGCCGTCGCCTTGATAGTGACCGGCGTGTCGGCGATTGCGCTGTCCCCACCGGCCGCGGCCGATCCGATGGACCCGATCCCGGGCAACGGAGTCTTCGTCGTCGGACCTGACATTGCGCCGGGCCTCTACCGCACGGCGGGGTCGGCCTCGGTCATCGGCGTGTGGATCAACAATGTGCCGACCCAGGATTCGATGTGCGCATGGTTCACCTACAGCACACCCGACGCCAACAAAGAGCATGTCCTGCAGACGAATATCTCCGTCGGTCCGATGTTCGCGAACATCAACACGTCGGTGAAGGCATTCGAGTCGCAGAACTGCCAACCCTGGGAGCGCGTCCCCTAGGAAGCCTCCTGCGCCAACATCTTTCGTAAGGCCCGGACGTCCACTTTGCCGGTACCGCCGCGGGGCAGCCCATCGTCGGACTCCAGCAGCATCCACACCGTCGGCACTTTGAAGGCGCTCAGCAGTCCGCGGACGGCGCCGCGCAGCTGGTCCACGGTCAGTGTGCGGCAGACCACCGCCGCGCCCACCTGTTCGCCGGTCACCCCGGGAACGTTGGTGACGTAAGCACTTTCGACACCCTCGATCATGCGCAGCGCCCGCTCCACCTCGCTGGGATAGACCGTGGCCCCGCTGACCTTGAACATGTCGTCACCGCGGCCGTGGTAGAACAGGAACCCTTCGGGGTCGAGGCGCCCGAGGTCACCGGTGGGGTAGAAGCCGTCGGCGGTGAACACCTCTTCCCTGCTGCGGCGACAGATGCCGCGCAACGTGTGCGGTCCGCGGATCTGGATCATGCCGACTGTGTCCGCCGGCAGCGCTGCGCCGGTGTCCGGATCGGCGATGCGAACCTCCATGCCGGGAAACGGTTTTCCGCAACTGCCCCATGCCGTCTTGGGCATATCGGTGTCAGCCGGGAAGCCGCAGTACGGCCCGAACGCTTCGGTCATGCCAAACAGGGACGCGCGTGCGCCCGGTTGCGCGCGTTGCTCGGGCGGCAGCAGCGCATCCAGGCTGCCCGGTCGCAGCGCGGACAGGTCGACGTCGGCGCGGCTGGAGTGACGGGCCAGTGCCTGCGCCTGGTCGGGCCAGCCGCGAAACAGCGTGACCCGTTCACGTTCCAGTAACCGCAGGGTGGTTTCGGGCTGCGGCGCGGCTTCGGTCACCAGCGTCGCGTCCGCCACTAGCGCCGACAGAATCCCACTGCCGAACCCACCCACCCAGAAGAACGGCATCGGCAGGTACAACCGGGTCTCGGCGCTGATACAGCGGGCCGCGAGCCCCGACCGCACCGCACCGAGCGCGCTGCCATGCGAGTGAATGACTCCCTTGGGTGCCCCGCTGCTTCCCGAGGTGAAGATGATCACCAGCGGGTCGGCCGGGGTGACCGTGGCGCCCATCGCCTCGATGCGTCCGTCATGCGTGGCCGCCCCGGATAGCTGGTCTGCTGACCAGATACGTTGCAGCGCAGGCAACTCGAACTGTGAGACGGCTGCGACATCGTCGATATAGCGATGCCCGCGAAACTCGGTCACGCTCACCAGCACCTGCACCGCGGCCATGCGCAGCTGCGCGATCAGTTCAGCGCGCTGTAGCAGGGTGCTCAACGGAACCAACACCGCGCCGATGCGGGTGACGGCAACCGCGATCTGTACCCAACGCACGCTGTTGGGCATGATCAGGCCCACCCGGGTGCCCTTGCCGACCCCGGCTTCGATCAGGGTGTTCGCCAATTCACTTGTGGTCGAGTCGAGTTCGCTGTAACTGACCCTCTCTGAGGGGTCGATCACCGCAGGCTTGGCGCCCCGGCGGACGGCGTGCAGGCGGACCAGCCCGTCGATGGTGTCAGCCATCGAACAACTTCTTCAGCTGCTGCATGTCGACCTTGCCGCTGGACAGCAGCGGCACCTGGTCAGCTGACACGGCTACGAACCGTTTGGGAATCTTGTACGACGACAGTTCGGACTCCAGTCGCGTGCGCAGCGCCGCTTCGTCGAAATCGTCGGCACCGTCGGGCATCACGACCGCGGCCGCCACCACCTGACCGCGGCGGACGTCCGGCAAACCCACGACATGGGCCGCCAGGCCGATCCTGCGGAAGGCTCTTTCCACTTCCGCGGCAGACACATTCGCGCCGGCGGTCTTGATCATCCCGGTTAGCCGCCCCACGAAGTACAGGTAACCGTCGTCGTCGGCGCGCACCAGATCTCCGGTGTGGAACCAGCCGTCGCGGTCGAAGCATTCCTCGCGACTGCGCTTGTGATATCCCTGCATCACGTACGGTCCGCGGATGCACAGTTCCCCGACACCGTCGACCGGGCCGGCGATCCTGGTTTCGAAGCCGGGCGCCGGGCGGCCGTAGGAGCCGCGGCGGGCCTCGGGTTGCTCGGATTCGTCTTCGCTGATCAGCAGCACGCTGCCGGCTTCGGTCATCCCCAGCATGTTGTGCCGCAGTTCTGAGTCGGCGGGTCGGACCTCGGGCGCCATGATCGGATACAGGTTGCCCCGCCGCAACGACGACAGGTCACGGTGCGGGTAACTGGGATGCTGCGTCAGATGCATGATTCCGGTGACGAATCCGTTTGTGACGGTGGGCTTCTCGGACTCGAGCAGGTCCAGCGTCACGGCCGCGTCGGTGGCATTGGAGCACACCAGCGTGGACCCGGCCACCAACGTGGCCAGCAACCCGAACGCCAACCCACCTATCCAGAAGAACGGCGAGTTGCAGAACAGTTTGTCCGACCGCTCCAACCTGCGGATCTCGTTGAGGTTGCGCTGGTGTCCCAGCAACGCGGAGTGGGTGTGCACCACACCCTTGGCTGTGCTGGTGGAACCGGACGTGTAGACGATGGCCAGCACGTCGGAGCCCTCGACGTCGTCTTCCAGTGCGGTCAGCAGCGCGGGTTCGACGTTGTCGTCGGGCAGGCTATCCCAGTCGAACACGACGTGGCGCAACTGCGGCGCGGCCGCGGTCGCGCCGGTGAGCCTGTGTGCGTAGTCGTGGGAACGAAAAGAACGTGTACTCAACAGGATTGCGGTGTCGCTGGCAACCAGCTGCTCGAGCAACTCCGGCGCGGTGGCGAAAGTCGAGAAGGGCACGACCACCGCGCCGATTCGCGCGGCGGCCAGCATCGCGACGACGAACTCGGTGCCATTCGGATACAGCAGTCCGACATGGGTTCCCTTCCCGGCACCCAGGCCGATCAGCCCGCGCGCCAGGCCAGCCGAGCGAGCGTCGGCTTCGGCGTAACTGATCCGGTCGTCGTCGCACACCAGCAGCGGATGCTGTGCTCGCGCGCCGGCCTGTTCCCGCAATAGCGCAGGGACGGTGCGGCAGTCACCGGGCATGTTCGGCACTGAAGAAGGAGCGAACCGCGCCCAGATCGGCCTTACCGGACGGTGTGCGCGGTATCGCCTCGACGATCACGATCCGGGTGGGAATCTCGTAGCCCGCCAGCTGAGTTCGCAGATGGTCCACCAGTTGGTCGACGGTCACCACTTCGCGCAACTCGACCATGGCCACCGGCGTCTCCCCGAGACGTTCCTCGACATGCCCGACCACGACGGCGCCCTCGACCGCCGGGTGCGCCTCCAGGGCGGTACGCACGTCGTCGGGCATGATCTTGAATCCGCCGCGGATGATCGCCTGGTCGGCGCGACCGAGGATCCAGACGAAGCCGTCGTCGTCGATGCGCGCCAGGTCGTTGGTCTGCATCCAGTCGGCCGCGGGCCCCAGCTGGGCTGGTTTGACCTCGAGCCGGCCGACTTGATCGGGTCCGAGCGGCGCGCCACCGTCGCCGGTCACCCGCAGTTGCGCACCGGGATTGGCCCGCCCGACGCTGCCCCGTTTGGCGGCCCAGAAGCGTTGGTGGTCGGCCAGCGTCCACCCCGCCACCCCGCCGCCGAATTCGGTTGCAGCATAAGAAGTCAGCACGGGGATGCCGAACTTCACGGTGAATGCGTCGGCATCGTCGGCCGATAACGGCGCGGTGCCGCAGGTGACGGCGCGGATGCCGTCGAGGTCGGTTCGCGTCAGATCCGAGTGCAGCACCGTGCGCAGCGCAGCGGGCACCAGCGACACCGCGCGGGGGCGGTGTCTGCGGACCGCGTCGGACCAGGTGTTCAACTCGAATCGTTCCAGCAGCACAAAGGGTCTCGCCTCGGCGACGCATTGCAGCACCCGGAACACCCCGCCGATGTGCACCAGCGGCGAGTTCACGATCGCCACCCCGCGCCGCAGCTCGGTGGGCGCGGGCGCCTGCCGGTACCCCGAACCCATCACACTGTGCGCCAGCATGTCGTAGCTGAGGTCGATGCGCTTAGGCGGCCCGGTGGTGCCACTGGTCAGCATCACCACCGCGACGTCGGCGCCGGCTTCATCGACGGCGGACCCGGATGGTTGCGCGCCGTCGTCGAGCGTGCCCGAGATCGCCACCGTGGCCGTCTCGGGCGCGACGAACGTCGCCAGGTCCTCGGGTTCACCGATCACCAACGGCAGTCGCAGCCCGGCGATGTCGGCCCTGGTGCGCTCGTCGCCGCGTGACGGGTTGATGGTGACGACGGTTCCCCCGCCCAGCAGTGCCCCGAGGAACGCCGACACGTGCCCCGGCCGATTGCGCAGCAGCATACCGACTTTGGAGTGGTGCGCGGCCAGCGGAGCGGTGCGTCGCGCGGCGTCGGCGATCTGTGCCCACGAGAACCATTGGCCGGCGTACTCGACGGCGTGCGCCCCCGGCTGCAGATCCAGTACGTCACCGATGCGCCGACTCAGAGCATGCATTACCGGACCTTGGGTTCCCCGGGCCTGGACGACTTCGGTTGTGCGGCAAGCTCGGCGGTGCCCAGCGGATTGCCCAGCCGGGTGTAGATGAGTCCCTGCTCCATCGCGGCCCGGTACGGTTTGTCCAGGGACTCCCAGATCGCCTTCACCGTACCCTGGGTCGCCGACGGCGGTTTGGCCGCTATCGTGGCCGCAATTTCGTGGGCGCGGTCCCACAGCCGTTCCGGGGCAACCACTTCCGACACCAGTCCGATGCGCAGCGCGGTGTCGGCACTGACCCGTTCGTCGTTGCCCATCAACGCGATCCGCAATGTCTCACCCAACCCGATGCGACGCATCAGTCCGATCGGCTCCAGCGCACAGACCAACCCGGCCGAGACGTGCGAGTCGAAGAACGTCGCGTCCGCCGCGCAGATCACCACGTCGGCCTCGTTCAGGAAGTAGTAGGCACCGGCGGTGCACATGCCCTGCACCGCACAGACCACCGGCTTCCACATCTTCTGCCATTTGGGGCTCAACAGTTCGCCGGGATCTTCGTGGTTCCAGACATTGTCGGGCTGGCCGTAGGGACTCTTGATGTCCAACCCGGCGCTGAACGCCCGCGTGCCGGCGGCGCGCAACACCACCGCGTGCACCGAGTCGTCGACTTTGACCCGGCGCCAGGCCTCGGCCATCTCCGCGCACATCGTCCGGTTGAACGCGTTGAGTTGTTGCGGCCGGTTCAGGGTGATGGTCGCGACGTGGTCGGTGGCGTCCACGTCGAGCAGGATCGTTTCGAAGGTCATCGACATTGCCAATCCGGCTTACGCTTCTCCACGAACGCCCGCGGCCCTTCCTGCGCATCCTCGGTGCGCAGCACCCGCTCGCGGAATGTCTCGGCGAGGATCTCGGCCTCGTGCAGCGGCACGTTGAGCCCCTTCAGAATGGCCAACCGGGTTCCCCGGACCGCAAGCGGCGCATTGGAATTCACGATGTCGGCGATCTCGCGGGCCCGGTCCAGAAGGTGGTCGTGCTCGACGACCTCGCTGACCAATCCGAGTTCGTAGGCGCGCTGGGCACTCATCCTTTCGTGCTTGCCCATCAACGCCATTCGCAGCGCGATCGATCGGGGCAGCACCCGCGACACCCGCACCATCTCCCGGCCGGCCACCAGCCCGATGCTCACATGCGGGTCGAAGAACGTCGCCCGGTCCGAAGCGATCACGATGTCGGACGTGGTGACCCAGTCCATGCCCGCACCGCAACACAGACCGTTGACAGCGGTCACCACCGGCTTGGCCATGGTGCGAAACGGTGGGGTGCCCTCCTGCGGTGCCTCCCACTGGTCATAGGTCGACAGGTAGGGCCGTTCGTAGATCACCTTGCCGTCTTCGGGAATGGCCTTGACGTCGGCTCCCGTGCAGAAGGCCCGTCCGGTGCCGGTGACGACGGTCAGCCACACCTTGTCGTCGTTCTCGGCCTCGTCGTAGGCGGCCCGCAGCTCGGTGATCATGTGCGGGCTGAGCGCATTGAGAGCCTCTGGGCGGTTCAGCGTGATGGTGGCGGTATGCCCGTCGACGTCGTAGCCGATGGTGTCGAATGCGGGCATCGAAGTTCCTTTGTCTCGGTGGATGATGTCGGTGCTCAGCGACCGTCGAAGTCCGGCGCACGCCGATCCCGGAAAGCCTGCAGGCCCTCCTTGAAATCTCTGGTGCGGCAGGCCAATTCGAGGTTATACAATTCCTGCGTCATGGACTCGGCCAGGGTCGCGCGCTGGCCGTGGTGCAATGCCTGTTTGGCCAAACCCATCGCCACCGTCGGACCTTTGGCGAGACGCGCCAGGAGTTGCGCGGCGGTGTCGTCGAGCTCGGCCGGGCTGACCGCCTGGTGGATCAAACCCCAGTCCGCCGCCTGGGCGCCGCTCACCTTTTCGCCCAGCAGCAACATCCGTTTCGCGCGTGCCAGGCCGACCAGGCGGGGCACCAGCCAGCTGGACCCCGAATCCGGGCTGAACCCGCGGTCCACGAACGGTTCCCAGAACGTGGCTCCGTGGGCGGCCACGGTGAAGTCTGCGGCCAGCGCGAGGTTGCACCCCATCCCAACCGCCCACCCGCGCACGCTGCAGACGACCGGCAACTGGATGGTGTGGATCAGTTCGATCACCCGGTGCGCCGCGTGCGGCACTCGTCGCACCAGGTCCCCGCTGCGCGGCCGTTGCCCGTCGGGCCGGTTGGCCGCCACCCAGTCCGAGCCGGCGCAGAAGTCGTCGCCGGCCCCGCGCAGGTGCACCGCACGTAACGAGTCGTCGGAGGCGGCATCGGTCAATGCATCGACGAGAGTCTCGATCATCAACGGGGTCAACGAATTACGCCGAGCCGGCCGGTCCAGGGTGATCTGCAGCGTCGCATCGGCACGGGAAAGCGCCACCGTACCTTGGGCGTCGGCCGCCTCGGCCTGGTGACTCACGCTGGAATCCGACCCTTCCCGTCCATACGGTTACCCATACAGTATGCAATACGATTGCTAACGTGTATAAGTTAGCAAGAAACCCTACCGGCCAAAACGGGGCCGGTGGAACCGGCGACAAAAGAGGAAACATGGCCGAGGGCACCAGCCCTGCGAGCACCGGAAACGCTAGATTCGGCGAGGCCCCCCTTGCCCAGACGATCGCCGCGGCCGCTGCCATGCGTCGGCTCAGTTCCCTGCTGCTCTCGTTGGAGAGCCCCCATCCGACCGTCGAGGCGATGTTGGCCAGATTCGCCGAATGGGAAACCGAGCTAGCCGCTGCCGCGCCCGCCGACAGCGCTCCGCGCATCGGTGTCGTCGAGAACGACCCGAGGCGGGTGTACCTGAACCACGCGACCGACATCGGTTCCTACAACCCGTGCTTCCCCGAGTACCGATTCGACGAACTGGATCCCGACGCCGCTGCCGGCCGGGTCACCTTCCCGTTGCTCTACGAAGGGCCGCCGGGGCTGGTGCACGGCGGCTTTCTGGGAGTGTTCTTCGACTGCGTGATACAGCACCACAACTGTGTCACCGGGCTGTCCGGCAAGACGCGATCGTTGGGCGTGACGTTCCGCCGTCCGACGCCGCTCTTGACGGAGCTGAGGTTCGAGATCGTTCGGTCGCAGGTGGAGCGGGGCATCACGTCGACGGCGCGGCTACTGCTCGACGAGGAAGTGCTGTGCATCGGTGAGGTGAACACGTTGGCTTCGCGCCCCGATCAACTTGCCACGACCCAATTCGGCAGGCGGAGAACGGAGACCGGCGCATGACCGACCCGAACGCATCCGATGACCGCGTGCTCTTCGAGGTCGACCCCGACCGCAGGATCGCCACGATCACGCTGAACAATCCCCGACAACGCAACTCCTATGACGCAGCGATGCGAAACGCGGTGTCGCGCTGTCTGGATCGTGTTGCCGACGACGACGACATCACGGTGGTCCTGCTGCGCGGGGCGGGTGGAGTGTTCAGCACCGGCGCGGACATGAACAACGCCTACGGCTGGTACGGCGAGTCCGGCGGGCAGCCCAATGCGAAGCGGCGCCCCAGTCAGCGTCGCCGACTCACGGTGGACCGCAAGTCATTCGGCTTCTACCACAACCTGATGGGTTTCCCGAAGGTGACGGTGGGGGAGATCGCGGGCTACGCCCTGGGCGGCGGTTTTGAGATGGCACTGATGACCGACATCTCAGTGATCGCCCGCGACACCAGAATCGGGATGCCGGCGACGCGATTCCTGGGACCCGCGTTGGGCAGCTTGCACCTGTTCTTCCATCGTCTGGGGCCGGTGCTGGCCCGACGGCTCCTGCTGACCGGTGACATCATCGATGCCGGCCAGCTGGAGCATCTCGGAATCTTCACCGACACATGCGATTCCGAGTCGGTGACGGCACGTGCGCGCTATTGGGCCGAGAAGGTCGCCAAGATGCCCGCCGACGGAGTGGTGATCGCCAAGGAAGCATTCCGTCTCGTCGAGCAGACCCAGGCGTATAACGGCGAGGAAGTCGCCAGCTATCTCTTTCACGCGTACGGCACCAACCTGCAGTTCGGGCCCGACGAATTCAATTTCGTCAAGACCCGCGCACAGCACGGCACCAAGGAAGCTTTCCGATTGCGCGACGAGCACTTTCACGTGCCCGAACCTGACGGGTCTTAACGGCTGGGGGTCGACTTGGTCCGTCGGGGGGCCGTCGACTTGGCGGCCTTGCGCGGCCTCGTCTTCCCGCTTTTCTCGATCAGCCGGCCGGCGTGGTCGAGGATGCAGTCGAGACCGTATTCGAAATTGGTCTCGTCCGGAGCCCCGATGCGGTGACCCTGCCCGGTGACCTGTGCGATCAGCGGGGTGGTTTGCGGATCGATACCCACGGCGTCCTCGATGGTGCGTGGCCCGCTGTCGGCCGACTGGTTCTTCTCGAAGAGGCGCTGCAGCACCACCGAACCTCGGACATGCAGGGAAATCGCGGAATAGGTGTCGAAGGCGTCTTCGGGTGACAACCCCGCCTCTACCAGATTGGAGATGGCGCGCTCCATTTCCTGGGCACCCATGCGCGCCGCCTTCGGGCTGAGCGCCGCCCGGATGAGAATCAGGTCGCACAGAATCGGGTTGCCCATGAACGTCTTACGCATCGAGCGGGCGTGATTGCGCAATGTCTCGCGCCAGTCGCTGGCTTCGACGTAGGGGGTGGAGAACACGTACTTGCCCAGGGCGCGGTCGGTCATCGCGTTGAGCAGATCGTCCTTCTTTCGGAAGTACCAGTAGATGCTGGTCACACCGACGCCCAAGTGTTTGCCCAGCAGCGGCATGCTCAGATTGTCGATCGACACCTGCTCGGCGAGTTCGAATGCACCGCTGATGATGTCGTCGGGATTGATGGAACCGCGTTCGCGTCGCTGACGCTTTTCAGCGGTTGCCTGCTTTGCCACCGCGGGCACCTCCATGACGATCTGTCCTGCGTGATCTACCAGCAGCTCTACCCTGAACTGCGACCCACAACCTTACCGGTAACCGTCGATTGAGCTCGTTCCAAGCGTCGTTACTTCTGTTACTGTAACCGCTATCGTAGGCATTTTGGTAGGGTGCGCGAGCAGACGCAAAAGCACCCCGAAATGTGCCATTTCGGGGGCTTTTGCGTCTGCTCGCCACAAAAACTCGCCACGAAGGAGTGGGTCATGGCGACGGCTGCTGAAGCACGCACCTGGGCGCCCGAAGTTTTGCGGGGGATCGGCAACTCGCTGTACACCCCGTTCTGCGGCGAGGACGGCGACGACATCGACTGGGATGCCTATCGGACGCTGGTGCGTTACTGCGTCGCGGATCTCGGACACCCGATGTTGTGGTGTACCAGCGGAATCGCCGAGTTCTGGGCGTTGACCCTCACCGAACGCAAACGTTTGCTCGAGGTGGCCATCGAGGAGGCGCGGAATTTCAACCCGGACGTCGTCGTACAGGCCTGCACGGCGGCGATCACGGCCAAGGACTGTCTGGAGCTCACGCTGCACGCGCAGCAGGTGGGAGCCGACATCGCCTACATCCAGACGCCCATGATGGAAGTGCACGGCGGTGCGGGCGTACTCAAATTCTTCAAATACATCGCGGCGCGCACCGATATCGCGTTGGGCATGTTCAACTCTCCGTCCTCGGGATATGTGCTGACTCCGGCCGAAAGTGCGCGGATCTACGACGAAGTGCCGGCGGTCTGCGCCACCAAAGAAGGCGCGTTCCGGCCGGCGGCCAGCCGGCGACTGCATGACTTGGCCCCCGGTCTGGTGCTGTGGGAATGCGACAAGACCGTGTACCGCGCCGGCTGGTTGCGCGAGGGGATCGTGTGCCCGGCGCAGTTGGGTACTGCGGGCTATCTGTACGAAACTCCCTCGCGGCGAATATTTTCCGAGTACTGGGATCTGATCCAGAGTGGCAAACTGCTGGAAGCGATGGACTACGCTCGCGATTCCGGGTTGGACCAGTTTGAGCTGGACATAGCGTCCTGGTTTACCTGCTACCCGGGCCGCCCCGACTATTTCACCCACTGGGGTGGCGGGTTCAAGTACGCCGCCTTTCTGCTCGGGCTGCCGATCGGCGCCTACCCGCATTCCCGGCCGCCACAGGTCGAACTGCCGGAGGAAGCCAAGACCCAGATGCGGGCCGCCTACCGTCGCCTCGGACTCGTCGACCCATAGCCGTCGAAGTCGGACCTTTACCCGGGTTGCGCGGTCGCGGTGACCGCGAACTCAGGCTATGGCGCCCGAGTCCTTGAGTTCAGCGATGCGGTCCCAGTCCATGCCCAGCTCCATCAGGACGATCTCGGTGTGCTCGGAGGCTTGCGGTGCCCGCGTCGTCACCAATGGTTCGTGGTTGAACTGGATGGGTCCGCGGACCACCCTGAACGGTGCACCGCCGCCGGCGAGTTCGACTTCGGCGATCATGTCGTTGGCCAGGGCCTGCTCGTCACCGGCCAGATCGATGAAGCTCTGAAACGGTGCCCATTGTCCCTTCATCGTCTTGAGGTGCCGGCGCCAGTAGTCAAAAGGCTTGCCCGCGAACGCCTCCGCGATCAATTCCGCTGCCGCGTTGGCGTTCTGGATCAGCGGAAGCACCTCGGAGAAGCGCGGATCGTCGGCGGCCTCGGGAATGCCCAGATGTTCGAAGGTGTCACGGATCAAACCAGTCGGACTGATGATGCACAAGTTGATGGTGCCGCCGTCGGACGTCTGATAGTTGCCCATGAACGGATTCACCAGGAACGCCTCGGTGCCCGGCATGGGTGTGCGCATCGTCTCGCCGGCTTCCATGCCCTGCGTCATGCTTGCGCCCGCGGCCCACCACGCGGTGCTCAACAACGACACGTCGAGCTCCACCGCCTCACCGGTGCGCTCCCGATGCAGCAGCGCTGCCGAAATGCCGCCCGCGATGAACATGCCGCCGATCGAATCCCCGAACGCGGGAATCCCTTGCGACAGAGGCGCTCCCAACTCCTCTGGCGTCAACGCGTGACCGATGCCGCTGCGTGTCCAGAACACCGTCCCGTCGAATCCGCCGACGTCACGTTCGGGTCCTTTGTCGCCGTACGCCGTGCCGCGGGCGTAGACGATGTCCGGGTTCACCGCGCGGATGTGTTCCACGTCGAACTTGTTCTTCTGCCGCACCCTGGGCATGTAGTTGGTGAGGAAGACGTCGGAGGTCTTGGCCAGTTCGTAGATCACCTCCTGGCCACCGGGCGTCGACACGTCGATCCCGACACTGCGTTTACCCCGGTTGGGGTGCTCCATCAGTGGATGCCGTTCCGGGTCGACCTGAATGCCGCCCATGTTGATGAAGCCGCGTTGGGTGTCCCCGCGCAACGGGTGTTCGACCTTGATGACGTCCGCGCCCCAGTCGGCCAGGATGGCGCCCGCCGCCGGGACGAACGTGAACTGCGCGACCTCCAAGACCCGAAAGCCCTGCATCACTTTGATCATTGGCGACCAATCGGTGCTCGATGGTGGGTGAGTGGCGTCGAGAATCGCCCGGGGTCACCGGGCGTGCCACGTGAAAAAGCGTACTGCAATCCGGCACTGTTGAGACAACAGTAAACAGAACGGCGCCCGCCCGGTGAGCGGTTTGACGGTTGTCAGAATTCATTGACTCACGTCAAAAACCAGTGTTAGCCTCCGGCAATGCGCGCTTCGGCCAAGCGGCCCCGTACCGCGGTCATCGGTGCCGGTATCAGCGGCCTGACGGCCGGCAAGATGCTCAAGGACTACGGGGTGCCCTACACCACCTTCGAGATGTCCGACCGGATCGGCGGCAATTGGGCGTTCGGCAACCCCAACGGTCACAGCAGCGCCTACCGGTCGCTGCATATCGACACCTCGAAACATCGGTTGTCTTTCAAGGACTTTCCGGTACCGGAAGACTTCCCGGCGTTCCCGCACCACACCGACATCAAGAACTATCTCGACTCCTACGCCCAGGCGTTCGGTCTGCTCGAGCACATCGAATTCGGCAACGGCGTCGTGCACGCCCGTCCGGCCGGATCGGGCTGGGAGATCGAGGATCAGTCCGGCGCCAGGCGTGAGTTCGATCTGCTGGTGGTGGGTAACGGTCACCATTGGGATCCGCGGATGGCCGATTTCCCGGGCGAGTTCACCGGCGAGACGATCCATTCGCACCATTACATCGACCCGCACACTCCACTGGAGTTGACGGGCAAGCGGATCCTGGTCGTCGGCATCGGCAACAGCGCCGCCGACATCGCCGTCGAGTTGTCTTCGCGGACACTGCAGAACACCGTCACCTTGTCGACGCGGTCCAGCGCGTGGATCGTGCCGAAGTACCTCGCCGGTCAGCCGGGCGACAAGTTCTTCCGCACCACGCCGTATCTGCCGCTGGCCTGGCAGCGCAAAGCGGCGCAGCTGATGGCTCCGATGCTCGGCATAAATCCCACGCTGTACGGGCTCCCGCCGGCTAATCACAAACTGTTCGAGGCGCACCCCACCCAGTCGGTGGAACTGCCGTTGCGGCTGGGATCCGGGGACATCACGCCCAAACCCAACGTCGCTCGACTCGACGGCGACACAGTACATTTCGACGACGACACCAGCGATGTCTTCGACGCGATCGTCTACGCCACGGGCTACAACATCACCTTCCCGTTCTTCGACCGCGACTTCGTCAGCGCGCCGGACAACGCGATCCGGCTCTACAAGCGGATGTTCAAGCCAGGTGTGGAGAACCTGGTCTTCATCGGTTTCGCCCAGGCGATTCCGACGTTGTTCCCGTTCGTCGAATGCCAGTCGCGGCTGCTGGCCGCGTACGCCGTCGGACGCTACGCGCTGCCCTCGGTCGCCGAGATGGAACGGGTGATCGACGCCGACCAGCGGCTCTACACCGGGCACTGCGTCGACCGGCCGCGGCACACCCAACAGGTGGACTACTTCTACTACGAGCACGATCTGCGTGCGCGCGAGATCCCGGCGGGCATGAAGCGCGCCGCGGCAGGAGTCGGGCGGTGACCAGGGCGCGCACCGATCGCAGGTCGGTGCAGCGCGGTGACCAGCGGCGCGACGCCATCCTGGATGCGCTCGAAACCACTTTGCAGGACCACGATTTCGACGACGTCAACATCGCTCAGGTGACCGCGCGGGCCGGCGTCACCCGGCCGGCCTTCTACTTCTACTTCGAGAACAAGGCGACCGCCGTCGCCGCTTTGATGGAACGCATGGTCGACGACACCATGTTCGTCAACGACGTCTTCACCATGAGTGACCGCTCTCCGCAGGAACGGGTCCGCGGGATGCTCGAGGGGTTGTTCGACACCTGGGAGCGACACCGGTACATGTTCAAAGCCGCCCTGCAGGCTCGTGGCCGCAGCGCCGCGGGACGCGAGATCTGGGACGAGGCCCGTGCGTCGTTCGTCGGCCCGGTGGCCGACATGATCCGCGGCCAGCGCGCTGCCGGTGTCGCGCCGGACGGGATCGACGCGACCGTGTTGGCGACCGTCCTGCTCGAGGTCAACGATCGGCTGCTGGAACGGATGACCTTCGGTTGCGCACTGTCCCGGTCCGAATTGCTCGACGGCGCCGCCGCGGTGTGGCTGGGCGCGGTGTACGGGATCGTCGGAAACACCGACCGATGAGGAGAATCAGATGCCATACCAGGAGCTGACGTTCCAGTCGCACGGGGTGACGTGCAGTGCGTGGCACTTCCCCGGCCGGACAGACGGCACCGCCGGACGGCCGGTGGTGGTGATGGCCCACGGGTTCGGTGGCACAAAGGATTCCGGTCTGCAGTCGTTCGCGGAGGAGTTCAGTGCCGCCGGCTTCGACGTGTTGGCCTTCGACTACCGGGGCTTCGGCGCTTCCGAAGGTCTTCCTCGGCAGTCGATCTCGATCACACGACAGGAACAGGATTTCCGATCGGCGATTGAGCTGGCCAAGACGCTTCCCGGGGTGGACCCGAAACGGGTTGTGCTCTGGGGTGTTTCGATGTCGGGCGGCCAGGTCATCAGGGTGGCTGCGGGTCGTGAGGACGTCGCGGCGGTGATCGCGATGACTCCGCTCACCGATCCGTTGGCCACCAGCGTGGCGGTGCTCAAGCAGTACACCATCGGGACCGCGCTGCGCGCGACCGTCGACGGCGTCAGAAGCCGATGGGCGGTGCGACGCGGGCGCACCCCGAAGCTGATGAAGCTGACGTCCCGGCCCGGGGAGCATGGCGCGCTGTCCCTGGACGGCGCGTACGAAAACTACCTGTCAATCGCGGGACCGTCCTGGCGCAACGAAGTGGACTCCGCGGTCGGATTCGAACTGGCCAAGATCAGGACCAGGACCGCCGCCAAGCAGTTGCGGATCCCGCTGTTGATCCAGATCGCCGATTTCGACCGCTTCGTGCCCGCGGCCTCGGTCGCCCGCACCGCCGTGCACTGCCGGGCGCAGGTGCATCACTACCCGTGCGACCACTTCGACGTATGGCCGGGCCACGAGTGGTTCCAGCAGGCCTGCGACGACCAGATCCGCTTCTTGGCACGGTTGCCGGGAACGGCGGAGGTAGGGCCGGCGAACATCGGCGGACTAGCCCGCTGATCAGGCATTTGATGAGCCGACGAGGCCTCCGGGGCACTTTGCAGAAAGATGTACCGATAGGTATACAGTATGTACTGCGCGGGCGTGCGCCGATGGCCCGTCGAAGGAAGGGGCGGCTCCGATGAGCACCGATGGCAACGTGGTCGCCGAGCGGCCGACCGCGTCCAGCGAAGCCGTGCTCTACGAAGTCTCCTACACCGGCGTCGCGGTGATCACGCTCAACCAGCCGAAGCGGTTGAACGCCTGGGGTCAGCCGATGATGTCGATGTTCTACCGCTACTTCGAGGAGGCGGAGGTCAACCCCGCCGTCCGCGTCATCGTGCTGACCGGCAACGGACGGGCGTTCTGCGCCGGCGCGGACATGGGTGGCCTCAACTCGATCTCGGCGACGACGGTCGAGTCGGCGAGCAAGACGGACATCAGTTCGTTGGTCGCCGAGAAGCACCCGTACTTTTTGACCCAACTGCGCAAACCGGTGATCGCGGCGATCAACGGATCCGTCGCGGGCATCGGACTCTCGCTGGCGTTGATGGCCGATGTCCGGTTCGCCGCCGCCGGTGCCAAATTCACCACCGCGTTCGCGCGACGAGGGTTGGTCGCCGAGTACGGCATCTCCTGGATCCTGCCGCGCCTCGTGGGGTGGGGTGCCGCCACGGATCTGTTGCTGTCCGGCCGGACCTTCCTGGCCGAGGAGGCCGCTGAACTGGGTCTGGTCAAGGAAGTGGTGGCCGGCGACGAGCTGCTGGAGCGCGCCACGGCTTACGCCGACGACATCGCCCGCAACTGCGCGCCGAGTTCGCTTGCCGCGATGAAACAACAGCTCTACGCCGACGCCGGCTTGCCGATCGTGGAGACCAGCAACAAGGCCGAGCGGCTGATGCACGAATCCATGACGCGCCCAGACTTCATCGAAGGCATCACCGCGTTCTTCGAGAAGCGCGCCCCGAATTTCCCACCTCTTGCAGCCCGAGACTGAGAGGACGTCCGCGATGAGCACGTTGGACTACCAGGCGATCGACGTCGACAACCACTACTACGAACCCATCGATTCGTTTACCCGGCACCTGCCCAAGGAATTCAAGCGCCGCGGTGTGCAGATGTTGCAAGACGGGAAGCGCACCTGGGCGGTGATCGGCGAACGGATCAACCAGTTCATCCCGAACCCGACCTTCGACCCGATCATCGAGCCGGGCTGTCTGGACCTGTTGTTCCGCGGCGAAATTCCCGAAGGTGTCGACCCCGCTTCGCTGATGAAGGTCGACCGGATGGCGAACCATCCCGAGTACCAGAATCGTGACGCCCGGGTGAAGGTGATGGACACCCAGAACCTCGAAACGGTGTTCATGCTGCCCACTTTCGCCTGCGGCGTAGAGGAGGCCCTCAAGCACGACATCGACGCCACCATGGCCTCGGTGCGGGCGTTCAACCTCTGGCTGGACGAGGACTGGGGCTTCGACCGTCCCGATCACCGCATCATCTCGGCGCCGATCATCTCGTTGGCCGACCCCGAAAAGGCAGTCGAGGAAGTCGATTTCGTGCTGGGCAAGGGTGCCCGCATGGTGCTGGTCCGTCCCGCGCCGGTGCCGGGAAGGGTCAAGCCGCGCTCACTGGGCGATCCGGTGCACGATCCGGTCTGGGCGCGGCTGGCCGAGGCCGGCGTCCCGGTCGGGTTCCACCTCAGCGACAGCGGCTACCTGGCGATCAACGCGCTGTGGGGCGGCAAGGCCACCTTCGAGGGATTCGGCAAGAAGGATCCGTTGGACCAGGTACTCCTGGACGACCGGGCGATCCACGACACCATGGCGTCGATGATCGTGCACCAGGTCTTCACCCGTCATCCGAAGTTGAAGGTCGCCAGCATCGAGAACGGCTCGTATTTCGTGTACCGGTTGATCAAGCGGCTCAAGAAGGCCGCCAACACCGCCCCGTACCACTTCAAGGAAGACCCGGTGGAGCAGCTGCGCAACAACGTCTGGATCGCGCCGTACTACGAGGACGACGTGAAGCTGCTGGCCGAGACGATCGGCGTGGACAAGATCCTGTTCGGTTCGGACTGGCCGCACGGGGAGGGGCTCGCCGACCCGATGGCGTTCACCGCCGACATCCCGCAGTTCCCGGAGTTCAGCGCCGAGGACACCCGAAAAGTGATGCGGGACAACGCGCTCGAGCTGCTCAACGCGAACGTCCCGGCGTCGGTGTAGCGCATCCGATGGGCGAGTGGACGATCGGATCGGTGCTCGACGCGGTCGCCGATGCCGTGCCCGATCGGCTGATGACGATCAGCGGCGACCGCCGCAGTACCTTCGCCGAGTCCGCGGAACGTACCCGCCGACTGGCGAACTATCTGGCGGACAACGGTTTCGGCGCGCATACCGAACGGGACGCGCTGGGCAATTGGGAGTGCGGGCAGGACCGCGTCGCGCTGATCATGCACAACGACCTGTATCCCGACATGGTCATCGCGTGCCTGAAGGCCCGGGTGGTGCCGGTCAACGTGAACCACTACTACACGCCGCGGGAAGTCGCCGACCTGCTGGCCTACGTCAAGCCCCGCGGCGTCATCTATCACCGCGCGCTGGGCGCAAAGTTCGCCGATGTGCTGCCCGGTGACGATGTCGAGTTGCTGATCGCGATCGACGACGGGAGCGACCTACCCGACTTGCCGGGTGCCGTCGCGCTGGAAGACGCTCTGGCACAAGGCGGTTCCGATCACGAGAATGCGCCACGACCGGACGACGTGCTGATGATCTGCACCGGCGGGACGACCGGCCGGCCCAAGGGTGTGATGTGGCGGCAGTCCGACATGTATGTCGCGTCGATGAACGGCGACGACCATTCGGGCGTCGAGGAGATCTATCAGCGGGTGCAGAACGCCGGCGCGCCGTGGTTCGCGGTGTCCCCGCTGATGCATGCGGCGGGGCTGTGGACGGCGTTCTCGGCGATCCTGAACGGGCAGACCGTCGTTCTGTACGACACCCGACGCAACTTCGACCCCGTCACGGTGCTCGAGACCGCCGAGCGCGAGAAGGTCGGCCTGATGACCATGGTCGGCGACGCGTATGCCGCGCCACTGGTGGACGAACTCGGCCGGCGCGAGTACGACCTGTCCAGCATGTTCGCCATCGGTACCGGCGGGGCGGCTACCAATGTCAAACATCAGCAGGCATTGCTGCGTTACCTGCCGCACATCACGTTGATCAACGGCTACGGATCGTCTGAGACGGGCAACATGGGCTACGGCCACAGCCGGCAGGGCACTCAGGTCGACACCTTCACGATCAGGCCGGGCGGACTCGTGCTGGCCGAGGACTACAGCCGATTCCTCGACCCGGGTGAAGCGCAGATCGGCTGGGTGGCCCGGGCCGGGCGAATTCCGTTGGGCTACTTCGACGACGAGGCCGCCACCACCAAGACGTTCCCGGTAGTGGGCGGGCAACGAGTGGTGATATCGGGTGACCGTGCTTCGGTGGACGACGATGGCACGCTTCGGCTGTTCGGCCGAGATTCCCTGGTGGTCAACACCGGTGGGGAGAAGGTGTTCGTCGAGGAGGTCGAAGAGGTGCTGCGCGCGAACCCCGCCGTCGCCGACGCGCTGGTGGTCGGCCGGGACAGCGAGCGTTGGGGCCAGGAGCTGGTGGCTCTGGTCGAGTTACGCGACGGGGCCGAGCATGACGAGCAGGCGCTGCGCGCGCACTGTAGCGCCGCGCTGGCCCGATTCAAGACGCCCAAGGCGTTCATCGTGGTCGATCGGGTGCGCCGGCTGGGCAACGGCAAGGCGGACTACCGATGGGCCAAACAGCACGCCACCGAACCCGCGAGGACGGCCCGGCAATGACACCACCACGCAAAGTCATCGACTGCCTGGTCAACGTCCACTTCGGGGAAACCGAGACACAACCGGAGTTCATGAAGAGGGTCCGCGACGACTACTTCAAGGGACCGAAATCGATGTTCGACCCGGTGGACCTCGCCGAACTCCTCGACGAGATGGACGAACACGGGGTGCAGAAGGCCATCCTGATGGACAATCTGGTCAAGCCCTCGGTCACCGCACGTAAGTTCGCCGAAGCCCGTCCGGACCGCTTCGCCCTGGCGATCGGCGGTGTCAACCTATTACGTCCGGTGGCGTCGCTGCGGGAGCTGACCGCGACGGTCGCCGACCTTCCGGTCGCCTACACCGCTGTGGGACCGAGCTTTTGGGCCGACGGGATGTATCCGCCCAGCGATGCCGTGTACTACCCCCTGTACGCCAAATGCGCCGAGATCGAGCTGCCGCTCTGCGTCAACACCGGCCTCCCCGGACCGCCGATCCCCGGCGAGGTGCAGAACCCGATCCACCTGGACCGGGTTTGTGTGCGATTCCCGGAGTTGAAGCTGTGCATGATCCACGGTGCGGATCCGTGGTGGGACGTCGCGATCAGGATGCTGATCAAGTACCGCAACCTGCGCCTGATGACATCAGCGTGGTCGCCGAAACGGTTGCCGGACAGCTTGATCCACTACATGCGCACGCGTGGGCCGAACAAGGTGATCTTCGCCTCCGACTGGCCGGTGCTGCGCCAGCATCGGGTGGTGCCGGAAGCCAACGCCCTCGACCTGCCCGCGGACGTGCTGGACAACTACCTTTACAACAACGCCGACGAATTCTTCTTCAGGAGTACCGATGGATCGCTATGAACTGCGCCGGGTCGACTACAGCTTGACCGACGACCATAAGGCGCTGCAGGCCGCCTACCGGCAACTCTTGGAGACCCACTGTCCCATCGAGACTGTTTGGGCCGCACAAGAATCCGGGTTCGACAAGAGCCTGTGGGAGCGACTGTGCGCGACGGGTGCCACCTCGATGGCGGTTGGTGAAGACGCCGGCGGTGACGGCGCGACGCTGGTGGATCTCGCGTTGGTCGCCGAAGAACTGGGCCGCGCGCTTGCGCCGGTGCCGTGGATCGAGCATGTCTGTGCCGCGCGGCTCGCGGAACGGCTGGGCGGCGTCGAGACGGACGTCGTCGAGGGCAACCGTATCCTCGGGCTCGACATCGCACCGACACCCGTTGCGGGTGCTCGCCTTATCGCTTCGGCGGCCATCGCCGACGCCTTGATCGTCGCCGACGGTGACGAAGTGGTGCTGCTCAGGTTCGCCACCCGGCCGGCGCGGGTGCCCAACCTGGGGCAGCTGCCGATGGCCTGGGTAGACCCCGGCTCCGCGGATTCGCGGACGGTGCTGGGTTCCGGCCCGGAGGCGGTCACGGCCTACCGCCGGGCGGTCGACGAGTGGCGGGTGCTGACCGCCGCGTCGCTGACCGGCCTGATCGAGCAGACCATGACGATCGCCGCCGAGTTCGCGAAATCGCGCTACACACTTGGCGTCCCGATCTCGACTCTGCAGGCGATCTCACATCCGCTGGCCAACATGGCGATCGTGGTGCAGGGCGGTCGCAACCTGGCCCGCCGTGCCGCCTGGTACCTGGACAATGAGCCCGACATACGTCCCGAACTGCCCGGGTGTGCGTTCGTGTTCATGGCCGAAGAAGCGCCCAAAGCGGCCACCATGGCAACGCACATCCAGGGCGGCCTCGGGGTCTCCGTGGAGGCCGCCGCGACCGCGTACCTGGTGCGGGCCCGCGGCTGGGCGCTGGCCGGTGGCGATCCGGGCATCACCGCCAAACAGATCGGACAGCTCGTAGCCGAGCGGGAAAGCGCCTGACACAATGGATTTCACACTTGTAGACCTGGAAGACGACGACCAAGCCTTCCTGGCCGAGGTGCGCGCCTTTCTGGCCGAACACGTCACCGACGATGTGCGCCGGCGTGACCGCGACACCGGGGACAACTTCGACGAAGCCGTGCATCTGGCGATCGGCGCGGCCGGCTACCTGCAGAGAGAATGGACGCCGTCCAGCGAGGGCGGTTTCAGCCGGGTCCGGCGTCGCATCTGGGAGCTGGAAAAGCGCCGCGTGCACACGCCGTGGGTGACGTGGGGTACCACCGCGATGGTGGCCCGGGCCGTGGCCGCGTTCGGCAAACCCGAACTCGTCGAGGAGGTCATGCCCAAAGTCTTCACCGGTGAAGTGCGAATGTGCCTGGGCTACACCGAACCTGAAGGCGGGTCCGACGTCGCGACGTGCAAGACGCGGGCGGTGCGGGAGGCGGACGGGTCGAGCTGGATCATCAACGGCTCCAAGATGTTCACCACCGGCGCGCACAACTGCCAGTACGTGTTCCTGATCACCAACACCGATCCGGACGCCCGGAAACACAAGAGCCTCACCATGTTTCTGGTTCCCCTCGACCTGCCCGGCATCGAGATCCAGGGCATCCGCACCGTCGACGGCGACCGCACCAACATCGTCTACTACAGCGACGTCCGGGTCGACGACAAATACCTACTCGGTGAGGTCAACGGTGGCTGGACCGTGCTGCGCGGGCCGCTGGACGCCGAGCACGGCGCGGTCTCCGCAGCGCCCGACGGCCTGCAGGACGTCGCGATCATGGCGCATCAGACCGGTTTCATGTCCGCCGCGGTCGACGCCGTCGCGGCCAACGTCGGCGCCCCGGGTCCGGATGGGAAGCGCCGGATCGACGACGGGTCGGTGGCCTACCGGCTCGGGCGCAGCGCTGCCCGGTTGGAGGCGGCGCTGTCCACGCCCAGCATCTTCGGTCGGGTCGCCCAGGCGCAGACAATGCGTGACATCGGACCCGACCTGATGGACATCTCCGGACCCGCCTCGGTGCTACCGATCGAGACCGACGGCGCCGCCGACGACGGGACGTCGGAGTATCTCTACCGATTCGCACCGCTGGCCGGCATCTACGGCGGCACCCTGGAGGTGTTCCGCAACATGATCGCCCAGCATGTGCTGGGGCTGGGCAAGCCGGCTTACGCGCCGCCCGCCACGAAGGTGTCCTAGACCTGCGGGGTGGGACTCTGCCCCGATTCCCATTTCGCTGCCAGCGACCTCTTGACAGTGCTGCCCGCCGCAAAATCGACCTGGAACGTTTCCCCCTCGTCGCCTTCGAACGTGACGAGGTATCCGGTGTCGGTGGCGTCCTTGAACACCACTTTGTGGGACTCTTCGCCCGAGCCGCGGTCGACGGCGATGATATCGCCGGGGGCGACGTCGTCGATGCGATCGTTTCCGGAGATTTCAGCCATACCGTCGACGGTAGCCGACTGACCGATAGTGACCTGTCACACGGTCCGTAACGGGTCGTCGCCGGGACATGGCCTGGGGCCCCAAGTCGTCGACCGCCAAGAATCCTTTGAGAATCCTCCAAAGCGGGACGTCCAGCATTGCTGTCAGCGCACGAGATCATGGCCGACAGACCTGGAGATTCCACGAATGACTACGGACGGCATTCCGAACGTTCAACAGCCTGACCCCGACGCATCCCATTCCCGCGGACGCCTGCTCGGTTATTGCGCGGCACTCGCGCTGACCGCCGGCTTCGTCAACGCGGTCGCGCTGCTCGTCTTCGCCGTGCCGGTCGGCAACCTCACCGGGGTCACCACTCAGCTGGGGATGGACACCGCCCATCCCTGGCTCTACGAAACCCACGTGCTGGCCGGGATCCTGCTGGGGTTCCTGCTGGGAGCGGCCGTCGCCGGGACATTGCTCGGCCACACCCATGCCGCCAAAACCAAAGGACATGCCCTCGTGCTGATCATCGAGGCGGCGTTGCTGCTGCTCGCCGCCGGGGGAGTGGAACTGGCCGCGGTGCGGGCGCAGATCTCCGCGCTGGGCATCGAGGAGACCGCGGTACAGGCGTTGCTGGCCGCGGCGGCCCTCGGTCTGCAGAACGGCCTCACGTCGAGCTACCGCGGCATGTCGGTCCGCACCACTCATTTCACCGGCACCGTCACCGATCTGGGACTCATGCTCGGCCGCAGCCGCAAACACGGGGTCGACAAGTGGAAGGTCGCGATCCTCACGGTGACTCTGCTGCTGTTTCTCACCGGCGCGGTAGCCGGGTTGTTGGCCGGCTCTTGGCTCGGCGGACACGCACTGCTGGTGCCGGCTTCGATGTGCGTGGCAGTCGCAGCGACCAAGGTGCTGCACGGCGCCGAGCCCATGGCGGCGCGAGCAGTCGCATAATCGCATCGAATCGCTTGTGTCCGTGTGATTCTGCGTCTGCTGGGATCGCTAGGTGGTCAGGACGCTGGCGGCCGCGGTGCCCGGCGCCCCGTACAACTGGGTGAAGCCGACCTTGGGTTCGCCCGGAACCTGACGGTCACCGGCCTGGCCGCGCAACTGCCGGACGATCTCGTGGATCTGGCGCAGACCCGAAGCGCCGATCGGCTCGCCGTTGGCGATCAATCCGCCGTCGGTGTTGACCGGCATCGAGCCGCCGATTTCGGTGGCGCCGTCGGCCAGCAGCTTCTCCTGATCTCCGTCGGCGCAGAAGCCGCATTCGGCCATGTGGAT
The DNA here is from genome assembly GCF_059812185.1 of Mycobacterium sp. NGS67. NCBI lineage: Bacteria > Bacillati > Actinomycetota > Actinomycetes > Mycobacteriales > Mycobacteriaceae > Mycobacterium > Mycobacterium sp. NGS67. Next base: position 58,288 of record NZ_JCALCF010000016.1, on the reverse strand, counting down.
GATCTCCGCGCCGGCGTCGGTGTCCTGCAGCTGGATCACGTCGACGTCGTCGGGGCTGACCCCGGCCTTCTCGAACGCGGCCCGGGCGGCATAGACGGTGGGTGAGACGTCCTCCTCGACTGGTGCGAACGTGGTGTTCACCTCGTACGCCCCGTATTTGCGGGTCCGCACCTCGACCGACCTGAGATAGACCGGCTTGTCGCAGTAGCGGTGTGCGAGGTCGGCCCGACACATCACCACCGCCGCCGCGCCCTCGTCCGGCGCGCAGAACATGTATTGGGTGAGCGGATAATTCAGCATCGTCGAGTTGAGGATGTCGTCCTCCGCAATCGGCTTGCGCCGGAACGCATTCGGGTTGAGCACGCCGTTGCGGAAGTTCTTGGCGGCCACCCTGGCCAGGGTGCGCTGGGAGATGGCATGATCGTGCAGGTACCGGTTGGCCTTCATGCCGAAAAATTGCGTGGTGAGGTACTGGCCGTTCTCGGCGTACCAGCGGGGCATGCCCACCAGCGCCGGATCCTCGGTGAACGCGCCCCGCGGGTGCTTGTCCAGGCCGACGGCAATGCCGATGTCGTAGTCTCCCAGGCGAATTCCGTCGGCGCAGGCCTTGGCGGCACTGGCCGCGGTGGCGCACGCATTGAAGACGTTGGTGAACGGAATACCGGACAGCCCCACCATCCCGACGATCGCGTCCGGGTTGGCCACCGTCCAGCTGCCACCGGTGGCGGCCTGGATGTCGCGCCACTGCACGCCGGCGTCGGCGACCGCGGCGACGATGGCGTCCACACCCATCTGCATCGCGGACTTGCCCTCGAACCGGCCGAAGGGGTGGAGACCAACCCCGATGATGGCAACCTCGTTCACTTCGCAACACCCTTCCTGCCCCGAAAGGAGGGAAACCTATGCCCGACGACTTGTCTATACTACTGTAACCATTACCGTTGATCGTTCCGAATGTGTGGACCGGGGAGAGGTTGCGCCACGTGGGCAAGTTGGACGCGTTGCCTGTCGGCAATGCCGAAACCGTCCTCGACGACGGGATGCGGGTCCTGCTGACACGGCAGGGGCCGAAGCCATGACCACGGCGACGGTGGTATTCGACCCGTTCTCCGAGGATTTCTTCAACAGTCCCTACGAGATCTACCGCCGCATGCGCGAGGAAGCTCCGGTCTATTACAGCCAGGAGTACGACTTCTATGCACTGACCCGCCACCAGGATGTGGCGGCCGCCTTCAAGGACTACACGACGTACTCGTCGGCCTACGGGGTGGACCTCGCCCAGGTTCGCAAAGGGCATGTGACCGAACACGGGTCGATCATCGCCATGGACCCGCCCGCGCACCGCCGCATGCGGGGTCTGCTCAACAAGGTGTTCACCCCGCGCGCGATCCAGGCACTGCGGCCTCTGGTGGCGGAGTTGGTGGACAAGCACCTGTCCGCCGTCGACCCAACGGGTTTCGACTTCGTGCAGGACTTCTCCGCACTGTTCCCGGTCGACGTGATGACGACGCTGCAAGGCGTTCCGGAGCAGGATCGCCAGCAGATCCGGCTGTGGATCGACGATCTGCTGCATCGCGGCCCCGGCGAGGTCGAGATGGGTGAGGTGGGACAGAAGTCGGCGGTCGACATGGCCATCTACTACTACCGGCTGACCAAGCAGCGTCGCGGGAACCTGGGTGAGGATCTGCTGAGCCGGCTGATCGAGGCCGAGATCGAACGCGACGACGGCGAGATGGCACCGCTGACCAACATCGAGATCACCGAATTCGCAACGCTTTTGGGCGGTGCGGGGGCGGAGACCGTGACCAAGCTGCTGGGCAATGCCGCGGTGGTGTTCGCCAGGTTTCCGGGCCAGTGGCAGAAACTGTTGGACGACCGCAGCAAGATCCCGCTGGCGGTCGAAGAACTGCTGCGCTACGAGGCGCCCGCACAGTACAACGTGCGGCGCTCCACCCGCGATGTCACGTTGCACGGCGTGACGATTCCGGCCGGCAAACCGGTGTTCCTGGTGGGTGCGTCGGCCAACCGCGACGAGCAGGCCTGGACCGACCCGGACACCTTCGACATGGAGCGCGACCGCACCCAGGCGCAGAATCTGGGATTGGGCTACGGCATTCACAGCTGTCTGGGGGCTGCCCTCGCGCGGCTGGAGAGCGTGATCGCATTGGAGCGCATGCTGGACTTCATGCCGCGCTACGAAGTGGACTGGGCCGGCTGTAAGCGGGTCAACATGCAGAACGTGGCGGGCTGGAGCAACGTGCCGGTGCGGGTGCTCTAAACCGCCGGGTCCCGTCGCCAAACCAGCGTGCTGTGAACGGCTTTGCCGCGGGCGGAGGTCTGGGACGCCGAGAGCGTCAACCGGTCGCCGTCGATGCGTGCTTGCCGGAGCTGCGGCTGCTGCAACAACTCTGGCATCGTCGACACCAGCACCAGATGACGCACCGTCGCCGCGGCATCGTCGACGTCGAACCTGCCGCCGTAGGAGACGAATTCGCCGTCCGGGCCCGAGGTCAGCTGCGCGGACATGTGACCGTCGGCGGTGTAGAGGATCAGCCCCGAGGGATGCTCACCGAACGGGTGCCGCAGTTCGTCGCTGTCCGGGTAGCGGGAGACGAACGACTCCAACAGCCAACCGCCCAACAGTGCCTGCCGTAACTCACTCACCCGGTTGACCCTACCGAATCGATTACAGTAACGTCCACGCTCATGAGCTGTGGGTGTCTGCGGCGATGATCGCTGGATCCGGCTCCGGGATCAAGATCGACGGCGGCATCCCCATGGAGCTGACCCGGGTGCCCCCCGCGGCGGCCGAACTGGAAGGCCGTGGCTACGACGGCGGCTGGACCGGGGAGATCAACCACGACCCGTTCCTGCCCATGCTGTTGGCTGCCGAACACACCTCGACTCTCGAACTGGGCACCAGCATCGCGGTGGCGTTCGCGCGTAACCCGATGACGGTCGCCAACGTGGCGTGGGATCTGCAGTCCTACTCCGGCGGCCGGTTCATCCTCGGCCTGGGCACCCAGATCCGGCCGCACATCGAGAAGCGGTTCGGCCTGCCGTGGAGCCGGCCGGTGGCCAGGATGCGGGAGTTCGTCGCGGCGCTGCGGGCCATCTGGGATTGCTGGCAGCACGGCAGCCGGTTGAGCTTCGAAGGCGACTTCTACACGCACCAGCTGATGACGCCGATGTTCACCCCGGAGCCCTTGACCTGCGCGCTGCCAAAGGTTTTCGTGGCCGCGGTCGGCGCGGTGATGACCGAGATGTGCGGCGAGGTCGCCGACGGCCTGATCGCTCACGCGTTCACCACCCGGCGCTTCCTGGACGAGGTGACCCTGCCGGCGTTGCAGCGCGGGATCCAGCGTGCCGGACGTGAACGTGCCGACGTCGCGGTGTCCTGCCCGGTCTTCGTCGTGACAGGCCGCACCGAAACCGAGATGGCCGGTGCCGCAGCGGGAATCCGAAAGCAGATCGCCTTCTACGGCTCGACGCCGGCGTATCTGAAAGTGCTCGAGCTGCACGGCTGGGCCGAGCTGCACACCGAACTGCACCGCCTGTCCCGACAAGGCGAATGGGATGCCATGGGCCCTTTGATCGACGACGACGTGCTGGACGCGTTCGCCGTCGTCGCGCCCGTCGACGAGTTGGCCGCCGCGCTGCGCACCCGCTGCAAAGGTGCGGTCGATCGCGTGCTGCCGGCCTTCCCGGCCTGCCTGCCGCGGGAGGCAGTCGTGTCGATCCTCGATCAGTTGCGCCAGGAGGTTCAGCCATGGACAGGGTGAGAGGCAGAACGGTGGTCGTCACGGGCGGGGCCCGCGGCATCGGATTCGCCACTGCGACAGCGTTGTTAGCGCGCGGTGCGCGGGTGGTGATCGGCGACCGGGACGGGGCGGCGCTGGACGCGGCCGTCGCGGCGACGGGGGGTGCGGTTTGCGGTCACCTGCTCGACGTCTCCGACCGCGACTCCTTCGCCGGGTTCCTCGACCGGGCCAGGGCCGACGGCGGTGGACGCATCGACGTGCTGATCAACAATGCCGGAGTGATGCCGGTGGGCTCGTTCGTCGACCAGGCGCCGCAAGCCATCCGATCCTCCATCGAGGTCAACCTCTACGGAGTGCTCAACGGTTGCCAGCTGGTGCTGCCGGAAATGGCGGCGCGCCGGCGCGGCCACATCGTCAACATCGCGTCGATGGCCGGCGTGATGGCCATCCCGGGACAGGTCGTCTACGCCGCGACCAAATTCGGTGTGGTCGGACTCAGCGTGGCGCTGGCCGACGAATTCGCCTCCCGCGGTGTGGATGTCACCGTGGTGATGCCGCCCTTCACCCAGACCGACTTGATCGCCGGGACGAAGGCGTCGGGCATCGGCAAACCGGTCAAGCCCGACGTGGTGGCCGCGGCGATCGTCGGCGCGCTGGACAAACCCCGGACCCACGTGGCGCTCCCGCAGCCGACCCGGTTCGTCGGCCCGGTGGTGGCGATGCTGGGTGCGCGGGGGAGGCGCTGGTTCAACAAAAGGATCGGCGCGGACAGATTGTTCCTCGACGACATCGACCATGCCGCGAGGGCGTCCTACGAACGGCGGGCGCAGTCGGCGGTCGGCGTGGTGGAGGAACCCGTCGAGCGTCGCGCCAGCGTGACATCGGGTGACGAGCGTCGCGCCAGCGTGACGCTCGATGCGGGCTACGAATCCTCGGCCTGAGCCCGCGCCCATCGGTAGTCCGCCTTACCCGAGGGGCTGCGCTGGATGACATCGCGGAAGACGATCGCTTTGGGAAGTTTGTAGCGCGCCAACGAGTTTGCGGCGTGCGCGATCAGCTCGTCGGCGTCGGTCACGGCTCCCTCGGCCAATGCCACCACCGCCACCACTTCCTGACCCCACCGTTCACTGGGACGTCCGGCGACCACCACGTCGGCGACGGCCGGATGGGAAGCCACCGCGGTTTCCACTTCCTCGGCGAAGATCTTCTCGCCGCCGGAATTGATGGTCACCGAGTCGCGGCCCAGCAGTTCGATGTGGCCGTCCTCGCGATGCCGGGCCCGGTCACCGGGGATCGCATAGCGGACGTCGTCGATGACCGGGAAGGTCGCCGCGGTCTTGGTGGCATCGCCCTTGTAGCCCAACGGAACATACCCGCGTTGCGCCAGCCACCCCAGTCCGTCGTGACCCTTCGGCAGGATCGAGCTCAGATCCTCGGCCGCCACGAACGTGTCCGGCCCGGCGTTGAAGGTGCCCGTCGACACCGCACCGGAGGTGGACATGTGGTGCATCTGCGCGCCGGTTTCGGAGGACCCGACGCCGTCGATGATGATCGCGTTGGGCAGCACCTCGATCAGTTTTTGCTTGACGTACGGCGTCAACAGCGCTCCGCCGTTGGCGACCACGGCCAGCGACGATACATCGGCGATCCCCTTCTCGATGGCGGCGACCAGCGGCCTTGCAATCGCATCACCGACGACCGTCACCACCAGGACCTTCTCGCGTTCGACGGTGCGCACCACCTCCTCGGTGTCCAGGCGCTCGACCGTCGAGGGGAACACCACCGACTGCCCGGTGGTCAACGCCGTCATCACACTCCACTGCGCCGCCCCGTGCATCAACGGCGGCAAGACCATCAACTTGCTACCCGGGCCGGCCGTCACCCGGGCCACCACGTCGTCGACGGAACCGACCGGCTGGCCGGTGACCAGGTCGCGGCCGCCGAAGGAGGTCATGAAGATGTCGGCCTGGCGCCACAGCACGCCTTTCGGCATGCCCGTCGTGCCGCCGGTGTAGAGCACGTACAGATCGTCGGGGGAGTGCTGCACCGGTGGCGCGTCCGGACTGGCCGATGCCAATGCTTCCTCGTAATCGACTGCGCCGTCGAGCAATTCGTTGCCTGAGTCGTCCGCGATCTGGATCAGCACCTTCAGGTCAGGCAGGTCCGGCAGGATCTCGGCCACCCGGGGCGCGAACGCGGCGTGGTAGACCAGCGCGGTGGCACCGGCGTCGGCCAGCAGATACTGCAGCTCTTGTTTGACATAGCGGAAGTTGACATTGAACGGGGCGACCCGGGCCGCGAACGAGCCGAGCAACGTCTCGACGAACTCGTTGCCGTTGTAGGCATAGATCCCGAGTAGGTCCTGCCCGGCTTCGTGGCCGGCCAGCGCGGAGCGTTCGGTGTGGCAGCCCAGCCCCCGGGAATGCAGATAGTTGGCAAGGCGGTTGGACCGCTCGAGGATTTGCGCGTAGCTGAATCGGCGGTCCCCCTGAATGACCAGGTCGCGGTCGGGAATCGCGGCCGCGACGGCGGCCACTACATCGGGAACGGTGAATTCGGTGTCGGGCACGAGAGTCCTTTCCGCCGAGCAGACAGAGAATCGCACGAATGAGTGTGCCGCAGTGCGATTCTGTGTCTGCTCGCGGCCTCAGGGTTGGTGGGGTAGCAGGCCGGCTGCGGCGTCGACGCGCGGTGGCACGTCATAGAACTGAGTCGCCCATTTCCGAAGCGCCATATAGCCTTTCGCGTCGGTCTTGGACAGCGCCGGACGCTCCACGTACTTCTGGTACCGCCAGATCTGCAGGTCGTCGAAAACGGTGGACAGGAACTGCTTTTCGATCAGGTCACGCAGCTTGCCCTCCGGTACGGGGGACTCGTCGCCCGGGACACGGGGCCACCAGATCGAGTAGAACAGATCCGAAGTCTCGTCGTCGACCGGCGTGCAGGTGAAGATCAGCCGATGGTTCTGCGCGCCCTCGAAAACGCTGATCGCACCGCCGAGTCCGAACAGGTGGCTGTGAAACACCAACGCCAGGTCGTCGGGATCGTCGCTGCGCGCGTCCGGCCAGCCCGCGGTGAACTGCCATTCATGCTCGACGATCTTGTAGTCCAGCACCCGCGGCGTGACGGTGGCGTGGTGCACATACTCGAAATGCGCGCTGTCCGGGGCATTTTCGGCGACGATCTGCGGGTGCACCGGTTCGCGCTCGGCGCGCCGGGAGAACTCCGGGTAGGCGCGGTAATAGGCTGACGGGTCGGTCTCGAACTGCGGGAATTTGCGGAAAATGTCGGGCATCTCCCACTGCGGCTCCTTGCCGTCCGGATGATGCCAGACGAACACGCAGTCGTACTGCTCCTGCACCGGATACACCTTCAGCGTCAGCGCACGGTTCGGCCGGTCCGGCTGATACGGGATGTAGCGGTTGGTGCCGTCGGGTCCCCAACGCCACCCGTGAAAGGGGCACTGGACGCAGTCGCCCACCACCGTGCCGCCGTGGCCCAGATGGGCGCCCAGGTGTTTGCAGTGGGCTTCCAGCACATGCAGGGCGCCGGACTCGTCACGATAGGCGACCAGGTCCTCGCCGAAGTACCGCAGCGCGCGAACCTCACCCACCGGGAATTCGGGGGACCACCCGATCATGAACCACCCGGTGACCTTCCAGGTGAACGGGACCTTCACGTCAGTGCCTTTCGACAACGGCTGATACTTAATGCTTTACAGTATAGATTTCAGCAGACCGGCGATACATCGTCCAGCGCGGCAAGGAGCTCTATGGCCGAGGATGGCTTGCGGGAAGCCGACGAATTCGAGGCGATTCGCCAGCTCAAGGCACGCTATTGCCGGTTTCTGGACACCACGGACCTGGATTCCCGGCGCGCCGAGTTCACCGACGACGTGACGCTCGACATGGCTGTGGGCACCGGCGCAGCCGATCCGCAGACGGCGCCGCCCCTGGTCGGTCTGGACAACTTCGCTGTGCTGGGCGGGTGACCGGTGGATCCTGAAGTTCTGGTGATCGGCGCCGGGTTCTCCGGGCTGTACATGTTGCATCGACTGCGTGAGTTGGGGCTGCGGGCCCGGGTGCTCGAGATGGCTGACGGAGTCGGCGGCACCTGGCTAGTCAACCGGTATCCCGGCGCGCGGTGTGACATCGAGAGCATCGAATACTCCTACAGCTTCTCCGAAGAGATTCAGCAGGAATGGGTTTGGACGGAGTCGATGCCGGCCCAGCCCGAGATAGAGGCCTACCTGAACTTCGTCACCGATCGGTTGGATTTGCGTCGCGACATCGCGTTCAACACCAAGGTCGTCGCGATGGACTTCGACGAGGAAGCCGCGGTGTGGATGGTACGGACCGAAGCAGGGGAGACGCTCACCGCGCCGTTCGTGGTGGCGGCATCGGGCATTCTCTCGGTCCCACTGGAGCCCGATATCGCAGGGATGGCGTCTTTCGCCGGGACGTCGCTGTACACCAGCCGCTGGCCGCGCGGGGGTTTCGATCTGACCGGAAAGCGGGTCGGCGTCATCGGTACCGGGTCCACCGGAGTCCAACTCATTCCGGTGGTGGCCCGAGAAGCTCAGCAGCTCACCGTATTTCAGCGTTCGGCACCCTACACACTGCCTTGGCGCGTGCACCGGTTCGAACCCGGTGAGCTGGACGAGATGAAAGCGCGTTACGGCGAGATCCGCGCCGCCCAGCGCGCGCACCCGATCGGTGCGGCACGGTTGAGCGCGTTCTCGGTGCTGCTGGAGATGCTGACCAGCCCGGCGCTGAAATCGGCAACCCGCGAGCAGCGGCTGCAGGCCATCGAGGAGAACGGCGTACTGGGCGCACTGAATTGGAGCGACGTCTTCTTCGACATCGAGGCCAACCGGACGGCCGCCCAGCTCTACGGCGAAGCCGTGGCCCGCATCGTCGAAGACCCCCGGACCGCCGCCGCCCTCGTGCCCCGACATCCGTTCGCCTGCAAGCGCCCGATCATCGACCAGGGCTATTACGAAACGTTCAATCGGGACAACGTCACCCTGGTCGACCTGCGCGACGACCCGATCCGGGAAGTGACGTCAACTGGCATCCGGACCGCGCATGCGGATCACGAACTGGACGTGATCATCTACGCCACCGGATTCGACGCGATGACAGGTGCGTTGAGCCGCATCGACATTCGCGGTCGCGACGGGGTGTCGCTGCGTGATTTCTGGGCGGAGCAGGGCCCACTGTCCTATCTCGGGCTGGCGGTCGCCGGATTTCCCAACCTGTTCACCGTGCAGGGCCCCGGCAGCCCCAGCGCGGCAACCAATTTCGTGGCGGCACTGGAGCAGCACGTGGAGTGGATCGGCGACTGCATCGCCCACCTGCGGGCCAATGGAATCCGCGCCATCGAGGCGCTGGACAGCGCCCAGCAGGAGTGGATAGACCATGCCACGTCACTCGTGGCGCCGACGGTGCTGGTTCACCCGTCCTGCAACTCCTGGTACAACGGCGGCAATGTTCCCGGTAAGAAGCGGATGTACATGGGGTATACCGGCGGCATCCCCGAATACCGGCGTCGGTGTGACGAGATCGCGGCCGCCGGGTACACCGGGTTCGAACTGAGGTAGGTGATAGGTCGTGTCTTTGGCAACGCGCGGACTGGGCATAACCCGGGAGTTGAGCCTGATGCTGCCGCGTACGGTGGCCGGCGTCCGGGGTGGTCCGCTCGGGGTGCGCCAGTTCGGCGAGGTGTTCCTGGACGAGTTTGTGCTGACCAGCTTTTCGATTCTCAACAACGGTGTGTTCAAGACGGTGCGATCACCGCAGACGTGTGCCGCGGCGGCCGAGGAGTTGTCGGCGCTGGGCATCGACGGCGCGCACGGCGACCCGGCGCCGTTGCGGGTGCACGGCATCCGGCGCCGGCGTATCGCCGGGTTGAATTACGAGCGGATGACATTCGAGCACGAACCCGCGCTGCCGCGGACCCTGGTGGAGCAGAACTTCGGCGGCCCGTCACGAGCGGCGGTGCACCTGGTGCGGCACCGAGACGGTCCGCGTCCCTGGCTGATCTGGATCCACGGCGCCGGTCAGGGCGGTGCGGAAGACATGCTCCTGTCGCGCATCAACCGGATCCACCGCGGATTGGGATATAACGTCGCGATGCCGGTGCAACCCGGCCACGGCAGCAGGCGCGGGCATTGGCCGGCGTATCCGGACATGGATCCGCTGGGCAACGTCGCGGGCATGATGCGCTCGGTGTCGGAGATCCGTGCCATAGTGCGCTGGGCACGCAGGCAGGCGACCGCCGTCGTGGTAGCCGGGGTGTCGATGGGCAGCCCGGTGGCAGCGCTGGTTTCGCACCTCGAACGGGACGTCGATGCGGTCGCGCTCTACACGCCGATCCTGGGGCTCAACTCGATGATCGCCCGCCACCTGGGCAGGTCGGGTGCGTCGCGCAGCGACTACCGGAGATTGCTGCGGTCCGACGCGGTTTCACAGCTGACCTCGGTGATCGATCCACTGCAGGCCGACCCGGCGCCACCACCGAACCGGCGGTTGATCGTTGCCGCGCGGCACGACCGAATGGCGATGCTGGAGCCCGCGCTGGTCTTGCAGGAGAAGTGGGGTGGCCAGCTGTACTGGTATGCCGGGGGCCATGTCAGTCACATATTCTCGCGTCGCGTGCAGGCGGTCTCCGAGCGGTTCCTGCGCGAAGTGCTTGTGTAGCCCCTCGCAACGGCTTGCGCTCTGCGCGAGGGTCCCCAAGATGCCGGTGAAAGCGCCGTATTGCCGTGCATTTGAGGACACTCGCGCCACAGGCGGCTCGCGTCAGCAGGCCTACGGCAGGATCACTGTGCGAAGCACCGGCTCGGCGACCGCCTGCCGCGCGGACAGCCCCCGCCGCAACGCATCCAGCAGCGCGTCGCGCGTCTCGCGCGGATCGATGAGCTCGTCGAACCCCATGTTCGCGGCCGAGCGGTAGGACGCCTGCAGTTCGGCGTTGCGCAGCTTGGTGGACAGGTCCTCACCGGCGTGCGAGGCGCGGGTCAGCGCAGCCGCGCTCATCGCCCCCATGGTGGCACCGGGATAGGCGAAAGTGGCTGTCTGCTGGTCGAATCCGAGCAACGACATCACCATTGAGCCGAAGCCGTACGCCTTGCGCAGCGTCACGTGCAGCTTGATGGTTGTCGCCGCGGTCTGCGCGGCGAACATCCGCGCCCCGCTGCGCAGTACCCCCTGGCTCTCCGAACGGCTGCCCGGCAGCATCCCCGGATTGTCGGCCAGGAACACGATCGGCAGGTGGAACGAATCGGCCACCAGGATGAAATGTGCCGCCTTGTCGGCTGCGTCGGCATCGATGGACCCGGCCAGCACCTGCGGCTGATTGGCGACGACGGCGACCGGGTGCCCGCCGAGGTGCGCCAGCGCGCAGATGATCGCCTTGCCGAACGCCGGTTGAATCTCGAACCAGTCCGGGCGGTCGAACACCACGTCGAGCACCGCCCGCATGTCGTAGACCCGGCGGTTGTCGCGCGACACGATGCTCAGCAACTCCGGCGTCGGGCGGGGTTCGGAGTTTTCGTCGGGCTCCAGGGACGGCGGGTACGACCACGCACTGGACGGGAAATACGACAGATAGCGCCGGATGTCGTCGAGCACGGACTCGTCGTCCTCGCCGACGTTGTGAATCACCCCGCTGGGCAGCGCGACCGAGGGGCCACCCAGATCCTCCTTCGAAATGTCTTCGCCCGTCGACTCTTTGACGACGGGCGGGCCCGCGGTGAAGATGGTGCCGTTTCGGCTCATGATCCGGAAGTCGCACACCGGGGCGACCAGGGCGCCGTGTCCGGCGGACGGCCCGAGCACCGCGGCTACCGTGGGAACCCGCCCCGAACACTGCGTCTGGGCGAGCAGGTCGGTGGGACTGCGCCCGTAGTGCCCGCCGGTCGGGCGGAAGCCGGCACCGTCGAGCAACATCACCATGGGCACCTTGTTGCGCAGCGCCAGTTCGGCGATCCGGTGGCGTTTGGAGTTTCCGCCCGGGCCGATGCTGCCGGCCAAAGTCGTGAAGTCTTCAGCGCCCACCATCACCGGTGCGCCGTCGATCAGGCCGGAGCCGGTGACGATGGCGTCGGCGGCTGTGTCACCTCCGACCAGGGTGCCGATTTCCCGGAACGTGCCTGGGTCCAGCAGCCGCTCGATTCGGGCGCGTGCGTCCAATTTGCCCTTGCCGCGGTGCTTGTCGAGACGCTCCGGTCCGCCCATCGCCCACGCGTGCTGTCGACGTCGGTCGAGGTCCGCGAGGGTCTCGTCCCAATCCTCGGGCTTGCCCATCCTGGTTACTGTAGTGGGTGCTGCCGGGCGTGACGTTGACCCTACCGAATTGCTTACTGTAACTTTTCCCTCATGTCGCGTGGGGGCCTCAAGATCGACGGAGGCATCCCAGCCAGGCTGGACCGGACGGTCGAGGCCGCCGTCGCCCTGGAACGTAACGGCTATGCCGGAGGCTGGACGGCGGAAACCAGCCACGACCCGTTCCTGCCGTTGCTGCTGGCCGCCGAGCACACGTCGCGCATCGAACTCGGCACCAACATTGCGGTGGCGTTCGCGCGCAGTCCGATGACGGTCGCCAACGTGGGCTGGGATCTGCAGGGGTACTCCCAGGGACGATTCATCTTGGGCCTCGGCACTCAGATCCGACCGCATATCGAGAAGCGGTTCGGCATGCCGTGGAGCCATCCGGCCCGCCGGATGCGTGAGTTCGTCGCGGCGCTGCAAGCGATCTGGTCGACCTGGAAGGGTGGCGAGCGGCTGCAGTTCGAAGGCGAGTTCTACACGCACAAGCTGATGACGCCGATGTTCACCCCGGAGCCGATGCCGCACCCGCCGCCGAGGATTTTCCTGGCGGCGGTTGGGGAGGCGATGACCGAAATGTGCGGCGAGGTCGCAGACGGTCACGTCGGTCACCCGATGGTGTCGAAGCGCTATCTCGCGGAGGTGACGTTGCCGGTGCTGCAGCGCGGTCTGCAGCGCTCGGGCCGAGACCGCGCCGACATCGAGGTCGCCGCCGAAGTGATGGTGGCGACCGGCACAAACGAAGAGGAGCTGGCCACGGCAATCACGGCCGCCCGCAAGCAGATTGCGTTCTACGGGTCCACACCGGCCTATCGCCCGGTTCTGGACCTGCACGGCTGGGGCGACCTGCACACCGAGCTACACCGGATGTCCAAGCAGGGCGAATGGGACGCGATGGCCTCGCTGGTCGACGACGAGATCCTCAACACTCTGGCAGTGGTGGGGCCGGTCGACGAGATCGCCGCCGCCCTGCGCAGCCGCTGCGATGGCCTCGCCGATCGGGTGTGGCCGATCTTCTATGCCGCTTCCCAGGACTGTATCAACGCCGCACTGAAGGAATTTCGCTGATGAGCACACCGGTAATGGACGAGGCCGCCAAGCTGCTGGCCGATCCGCAAACCTACACCGACGAGCGCCGTCTGCATGCCGCGCTGACGCACCTGCGTGCCGACGCCCCGGTCTCGTGGGTGGACGTCGAGAACTACCGGCCGTTCTGGGCTATCACCAAACACACCGACATCATGGACATCGAACGCGACAACACGCTGTTCACCAACTGGCCGCGGCCGGTCCTGACCACCGCCGCCGGTGACGACCAGCAGGCCGCCATCGGCGTCAAGACGCTGATCCACCTCGACGACCCGCAGCACCGTGACGTGCGGGCGATCGGCGCGAACTGGTTCCGTCCAAAAGCCATGCGGGCGTTGAAGGTTCGTGTCGATGAGCTGGCCAAGATCTACGTCGACAAGATGGCCGAGGTGGGTCCAGAGTGCGATTTCGTCCAAGAGGTCGCGGTCAACTATCCGCTCTACGTCATCATGTCGTTGTTGGGCATCCCGGAGTCCGACTTCCCGCGCATGCTCAAGCTGACCCAGGAACTGTTCGGCAGCGACGACACCGAGTTCAAGCGCGGCACCACCGTGGAAGACCAACTGCCGGTGCTGCTGGACATGTTCGGCTACTTCAACGACGTGACCGCCGCGCGTCGCGAACAGCCGACCGAGGATCTCGCATCGGCGATCGCCAACGCCCGCATCAACGGTGAGCCGCTGTCGGACATCGAGACGGTGTCCTACTACCTGATCGTGGCGACCGCGGGGCACGACACCACCAGCGCCACCATCTCCGGTGGCCTGCACGCGCTGACCGAGCATCCCGACCAGCTGCAGCGGTTGCGCGACGATCTGTCCCTGCTGCCGCAGGCGACCGAGGAGATGATCCGCTGGGTCACCCCGGTCAAGCAGTTCATGCGCACCGCCGCACGGGACACCGAAGTGCGCGGTGTCCCGATCGCCGCGGGCGAGTCGGTGTTGCTGTCGTACGTCTCGGGCAACCGCGACGAAGAGGTTTTCGACGACCCGTTCCGCTTCGACGTCGGTCGCGAGCCGAACAAGCACGTGGCGTTCGGTTACGGCGTGCACTTCTGCATGGGCGCGGCGCTGGCACGTATGGAAGTCAGCAGCTTTTTCAACGAACTGTTGCCCAGGCTGAAATCGATTGAGCTGACCGGTGATCCGCAATATGTGGCGACCACCTTCGTCGGCGGCCTGAAACACCTGCCGGTGCGTTACTCGCTTCGGTGAGCTATCCGAACAGCACCGTGCTGATCAGGTGAGTGTCGCAGTACTCCCGCCAATGGGCGACCTTGTCGTCGGCGAATCGGAACAGCCAGGAGTAGACATTGGCGTACTTCTTGCCGCTGTGCGCCGTGGCATTCGACTCGCCGAAGACGACTACGGAGTCGCCCTCGCTGACCGCGTGCTCGAAGGCGAAGTGCAGACCGTCCCTGGTGAAACTCGGGATGCTGCCGACGAAGTTGAGGAATTGTTCCCTGTCGAAATCGCTCGGCATCGGATCGCCAGAGGGCAAGTCGATCGGAGCGCGACGCATCGACCTGAAGGTGAAATCGTCGCTGATCATTGTCTCCACTGCGGCAGTATCACCATGCTCGGCTGCCCGCAGGAGATCTTGTGCCATCCGGCTACGCTGCTCGTTCGTCACGCGCTCCCTTTCGGTGCGAGGTGTGGCCTCGTCATTGTCACGCGCCGCACGCCCCGACGCCAGACTCAATACACCCGAGCGGTAAAAAGGTGTGGCCCAAGTCATAGACTCCCCACGGGAGGACAGCAGCCTAATGACCCCGAGGACGATCATCATCACCGGTGCCAGCGACGGCATCGGCGCCGCTGCTGCGCGCCGGTTGCGCCAACTCGGCGACAACATCGTCGTGGTCGGCCGGTCGCAGAGCAAGACCCAGGCCGTGGCCGCCGAGCTGGACGCAGACCATTTCGTCGTCGACTTCGCCGACCTGGCGCAAGCGCGGGCGCTGGCGGACAAGATCCGCTCCGACTACCCCAGGATCGACGTGCTGATCAACAACGCGGGCTGCATGGGCACCAAGATCCACATCACGCCGGACGGCTACGAACACACCTATCAAGTCAACTATCTGTCTCCGTTCCTGCTGACCACTCAGCTGATGGATGTGCTCGTCGACTCCCGCGCCACCGTCGTCAACACCACCAGCTCGTCGCATCTGCTGATACTGCGCGCCACCGTCGCGGATCTGGAGAACACGGCGCGGCGCCGTCCCAGCACCGCCTACGCACTGTCTAAGCTGGCGATCGTGTTGTTCACCAAGGAGTTACACCGCCGGTACCACGGCCGCGGACTATCCGTCGCAACGGTCCACCCCGGCTACGTCAACTCCAACTTCGGTCCGGCCTCGGGATCGAAGACGCTGGCCTTCTCCAAGCGGTACCTGCCGACCGAGCGCTACACCGCCAGCTCGGAAGAAGGCGCCGAACAACTGATCTGGCTGGCCTCGACCCAACCCGGTGTGGCGTGGACGCCGGGGGAATACTATTCGCGGCACAAGGTCGCCAGGACCAATCGGCTCGCGAAGAATCCGCGGCTGGCCGGCGAGCTGTGGGACAGCACGCTGGCCAGGATCGCGACCTCGTGATGCAGGGCACGAAGACGACCGCCCTGGTGACCGGCGGCGGGTCCGGGATCGGGCGCGAGGCGGCGACGCTATTGCGCGAAGCCGGACACGACGTCGTCGTCTGGGACGTGTCCGGTGGCGATATCGCTTGTGACATCAGCGATTACGATGCGGTGCTGGCGGCGATGGAGCAGACCGTGCGCGAGCACGGTGTGCCCACCCGGGTCGTGGCGTCGGCCGGCATCGGATCGTCGGGTCTGCTGCTGGAGTTGCCGCCCGCGGAATGGCAGAAGGTGCTCTCGGTCAACCTCACCGGCACCTGGTACACGATCCGCGCGGCCGCCCGGGCCATGATCGACGCCGAACTCGAAGGTTCGATCGTCGTGGTCTCCAGCATCAGCGGCACGGTGGCCGACCGGGACATGGGCGCGTACTGCGTGTCGAAGGCCGGCCTGGACATGCTGGTCAAGGTGGCGGCGGTGGAGTGGGGGATCCACGGCATCCGGGTCAACTCCGTCGGGCCCGGTGTCACGCGCACACCCATGCTGCCCGACGCCGAAAAGTGGCCGGCCTGGGTTGAGGGCATGTCCAAACGAACGGCGTTGCGGCGCTTGGGAGATCCCGGCGACGTGGCCGAGGCTATCGTCGGCACCCTCGAAATGTCCTGGGTGACAGGGCAAGTGATCCACGCCGACGGCGGGCTGTCACTGCACAGCCCGATCGACGCCTACGGGCAGGTCGAGAAGCTGATGCGGTTGAAGAAGCTGCGCGAGCTGCATGCGGCAAAGCAGCAGGCCCAGGAGTCTTAGCCCCGAGAGTGAATCTCACGACGCACCGCCCGCGTGTCGGGTCGTCGGATTCACAGTCAGCGGTGAGGGTTTGGGTCAGACGATCCCGTAGTCGATGACGCCGCGAACGATTTCGCCGTTGAGCAGGTCGGCGTAGGCCTGGTTGATGTCGTCTAAGGCATACCGGCGGGTGATCATCTCGTCGAGCTGCAGCTGCCCGGTCTGGTAGAGCCGGGCCAACCGTGCGATGTCGGCCTTGGCGTTGCAGGAGCCGAAGATGGTGCCCGCCAACGTTTTGTTCATCAGGATGAAGTCCTGCAGGTTGATCTTGACCGATTGTTGCAGCTGCGAGGTCATGCCGGTCAGCACGCACGTCCCGCCCTTGCGGGTGAGTTGCACCGCGTCGCGGACATCGTCGGCGGTGATCAGTGACGGCGAGACCACCACGGAGTCGGCCATCACCCCGTAGGTGAGATCGCGCACCAGGTCCAGCGCCTCGGCGATCGAGGCAACACTGTGCGTGGCGCCGAACCGCAACGCCGACTTCTGTTTGAACTCCACCGGATCGACAGCGACGATGTGCGCGGCGCCGTTGATCCGTGCGCCCTGGATTGCGCCGGTGCCGATGCCCCCGGCACCGATCACGACCACCACGTCCCCGCCGCGCACCCCGGCCCGGTTGGCGGCCGACCCGTAGCCGGTCGGAATGGCGCAGGACAGCAGCGCGCTCGGGACCAGCGGCAGCTGCGGCTCCAGCTTGATCAGCGAATTCACCGACACCACAGTGTGTTCGGCGAATGTGCCGACCTTGGCCAGATGGCCGAGCGGCCGGCCGTCGGAGGTGTGGTGACGGAAGGTGCCGTCGGTCGGCATCCCCGGGACCATGGTGCCCATGCCCTGGTCGCAGATGTACTCCATACCCGAGGCGCACCACCGGCATTGCCCGCATACCGCGACGAACGTCGTCACCACATGGTCGCCGACCGCGAAATCGGTGACCCCGGGCCCGATTTCACGCACCACGCCCGAGCCTTCGTGCCCGCCGATCATCGGGAACATGGTGGGCAGGCCCAACGCTTTCAGCACCTCGTTGGGTGCGGACATGTCGCCTTTGAGGATGTGGTCGTCGGAGTGGCACAACCCGGCGGCCGCCAGCTGGACCAGCACCTCGCCGGCGCGGGGTGCGTCGAGTTCGAACTCCTCGACCGACCACGGCCCGCCGACGTCGTGCAGGATCGCCGCGCGGCTTCTCATGCGACCGGCCGGAATGTGACGGGAAGTTTGTTCGGGGAGCGGAAGGTGAGGCCGACGATCTTGGACTCCACCCCGGTGCCGTCGTCTTCGACGAACGTCAGGTCCTGGACGCGGTCGAACAAGCTGTTCAGCATGACCCGCGTCTCCAGTCGGGCGAGGTGCATGCCCAGGCACATGTGGATGCCGCCGGCGAAGGCGATGTGCGCCTGCCGGGGGCGCCGGATGTCGAAGGTATTGGGGTCGGTCCAACGCGTTTCGTCGCGGTTGGCCGAGCCCATACACATGTCGATCTGCGCGTCGGCGGGAATTGTCTTGCCGCCCAACTGGACTTCGCGTGTGGTGGTCCGGGTGACCATGGTCAACGGCGTCTCGTAACGCAGGCCCTCTTCCATCGCCATCGGGATCAGCGACCGGTCTTGATAGGCCATCGACAACTGCTCGGGGTGGGTCAGCAGGCAGTACAACAGGTTGCTTGAAGAGCGGTAAGTGGTTTCCAGTCCGGCGGGCAACAGCAGCCGCAGGAACGCGATGATGGCCTCGTCGGTCAGCTTCTCGCCGTCGATTTCGGCGGCGACCAGATCACCGATGATGTCATTGGTGGGCTTGCGGCGCCGCTGTTCGACCTGGTTGAGGAAGTAACCGTGCAACTCGGCTGCGGCTGTCAGGCCGGCCATGATGTCGGTCGGGATCGAGATCAGATCCAGCGACAGCCGGCGGAACATGTCGAGATCTTCCGGCGGCAACCCGAGCAGCGAGGAGATGATGCGGGTGGGGAACTCGAAGGTCAGCGCCTTGACCAAGTCCGCCTCGCCGTGCTCCTTGATCTCGTCCACCAGCTGGTCGCAGACCGGCCCGATCACCGACGGCTCCCAGCGCTCCAGCGCTGTCGACCGGAACGCCTTGGCCACCAGGTTGCGATGGTCGTGGTGCTCCCGGCCACCCATCGCCAAGATGGTGTGGCCCATCACCAAGCCGATGGTCTCGTCGTACTTGGCTGAGGTGAACGTCTGGTCGTCGCGGAAGGCGTGGAAGACGTCGTCGTAGCCGAACAGGACCCACTCGTCGCTCGGCTTGAGCTCGTCGGGCAGCTGCTCGAGGTCCGAAAGGCCGCCGTGCCAGACCGGGTCGGTGCGCCG
The DNA here is from genome assembly GCF_059812185.1 of Mycobacterium sp. NGS67. Classification (NCBI taxonomy): domain Bacteria; kingdom Bacillati; phylum Actinomycetota; class Actinomycetes; order Mycobacteriales; family Mycobacteriaceae; genus Mycobacterium; species Mycobacterium sp. NGS67. The sequence goes on along the minus strand of NZ_JCALCF010000016.1, from coordinate 39,355 downwards.
CATGTATTCGAAGAACGGATACGGGCTGGTTTCACCGGTGAGGTCCAAGGCGACGGGCGCGCCGTTTTGGTCGGTGCTGAGCGTCATCAGGCGCTCCTCTCTGAGCAACCGAGTTAGCCCTTGCACATGGGCCGAAAGTGGAATGTCGCTATCATAATATAAATAGCAATCTAATCAACGAGCCGACCGATGACGAGGCGGTGATGCCCGGTGCAACGCCGTTTCGTGTGCTCGCTGGCCGAACTGCCGCCCGGCGCGATGAAGCTCGTCGACGCCGGCAAGTTCGGCGTCGGCGTCTACAACGTGGACGGTTCGTTGTACGCGATTGTCAACTACTGCTCGCACGAAGGTGCCCCGCTGTGTCTGGGTCCGGTCGGCGGGACCAACGAACCCGCTCCCGGGGAACCCGACGGGCTGCGCCGGGTGCGGGAGGGTCAGATTGTCCGATGCCCTTGGCACAATTGGGAATTCGACATCACCACCGGACGCAACGTCGCCGACCCGAGTCGACGTGTGCGCACCTATCAGGTCGATGTCACCGACGGGGAAGTGTATGTGACCGCATGACGAACCCGATCATCGATGCGAACGTCCAGCCGCATTTTCGCTACAACGCCGAGATCCGGCGTTATCTCCCGGCCGCCCACAAATTGCGCTCCATCCCCGACGTCGAGCAGCAGTGGTATCAAGCGCCCGGCGGCGACTACCGCGCCGACCTGTACGGCGACGGGTATCCGGGATCGGACCCCGACACCGTCGCGCGGCATCTGTTCGACGAAGGCGGCGCGAGCTACGCGATCCTGAATCCGCTGACCCGGGGCAACATTGCCGACTACCTGCTCAACAGTCGGATCTGCGCCGCGGTCAACGACTGGCTGCTGGATCGGTGGCTGGGGTCCGACACGCGTTTTCGCGGCACCATCCGGGTCAATCCGGAGGACCCCCGCGGCGCGGTCGCCGAGATCGAACGGCTGGCCGATCACCCGAAGCTGGTCCAGGTCGGCGTGCCGATGCAGTCACGCGAGCCGTTCGGCAAGCCGATGTTCGAACCGATCTGGGAGGCCGCGGCGGCGCATGGGCTGCCGGTGGCAGTACACGTCAACGGCGGCAACGGCGTCGACCATCCGCCCACCTTCGCCGGGCACGCGCACACCTATCCCGGTTACGCCGCGTTCATGCCGCTGAACTATTTCGTGCACCTGGCCACGCTGATCGTCGAGGGCGTCTTCGGCCGCCATCCCGGGTTGAAGTTCGTCTTCGCCGACGGCGGATACGACATCCTCACCCCGTTGATGTGGCGGCTGGATACGTTCTGGCTGTCCATGCGTGACCAGACGCCGTGGGTGGACCGCTATCCCAGCGAATACCTGCCCGACCACGTCCGGTTCTGCACGTCGGCGTTCGACGGCGCCCCCGACGTCGGCCAGGCGCAGCGCTGGATGGACTTCTCCGGCAAGGCCGACCTGGTGATGTACGGATCGGGTTATCCGCATTGGTCGACGACGCCGGTGGCTCAGACGGTCGACGGACTGGATCCTGAGCAGCGCGCGAAGTTGTTGTGGCGCAACGCCAGTGAGCTCTACGGGTTGACAGTGAGTGAAGGAAGCGCATTATGACCGTCGTCGAACCTCTCGATGCCCGCGCGGACCAGCAAGAAATCGCCGTCACCGTCGTCGACACCGACGTGCACCCATTGCCCGTGTCCGCCGACGTGCTCAAGTCCTATGCGCCGACCGAATGGGTGGACAAGATCTGGCCGACCGGCAACGCCGTCAGCCCGGTCCCGCATTTCTACGACACCCCGGACTCCTACAAGACCTTCTCGTTGCGGATGGACGCCGCGCCGCCCACCGGGGGAGGGGCCGGCAGCGACCCGGACTTCGCCGCCCAGCAGCTGCTGGTCGACGCCGGCGTCAGCATCGCCTCGCTGGAGCCGATGTGTGACGCGCAGTTGCCGCAAGCCGAGCACGTGCTGAAGTCGACCTACAACGACTGGCTCGCCGACGTCTGGTTGGACAAGGGCAACGCGCACGGCCGCTGGCGCGGGTCCATCAGCGTCAGCGCGCAGACACCCGAGCAGGCCGCGCGGGAGGTCGAACGGTGGGCGGGTCACCCGTACATGTCCCAGGTGTTGATGACGCCTCAGACCCGCGGAATCCCTTTCGGCACAACGCATTTCGACCCGTTGTACGAGGCGGCGGCGCGCAATGGGCTGCCGGTGGCCACGCATTTGATGGGGCAGACGCCGTTCGAGTTGATCCCGCTGTACCCGGTCGGCAATCCCGCGCACTGGCACGACTTCTTTGCGTCCTGGCCGCTGTTGTACGTGTCGCACCTGATGAGCCTGGTGTTCGACGGCGCGTTCGACCGTCATCCGGACCTGCGGGTGGTGTTCATTGAGGGCGGCTTCACCTGGGCGATGCCGGTGATGTCGCGGATGGACCGGATCTGGGAGGCCCGTCGCCGCGACCTGCCGCAGGTGCGTCGGCGCCCGTCGGAGTATGTGCGCGAACACGTTCGGTTCACCACACAGCCTCTCGAGGACGCCGACACGGTGCAGTTCCGCGAGTACCTGGAAATGATGGACCTCGGCGACAACCTGATGTTCTCGACGGACTACCCGCATTGGAGCTACGACTCCCCGACGTATGCGATCAACCGGTTTCCGCGTGATCAGCGGGATCGAATCATGCGCGGCAACGCGACCGCCCTCTACGGGTTGCCGTCAACCGTGAAAGCACTGCCGGGCGAGCAGGTGGGCGTTTCACCGAGCGTGTAACCACTGTCAAATTCGTGCGGATTTTTCGCAGCAGTTACACGCTGGGCGACGGTGTTTCGGTGACCGGCGGCGAGTGCTCGACCGGCGCAGGTCTACCTTGAGGGCATGACGCAGACGAATGTCACGCGCCCGCAGGGACTGGGCCGCATCGACCCGGCACTCCGAGACGCCGCCGAGAGGTTGGGCGTTGTCGAGTTCAGCGCCGACAGCCTGCCGGCCGAGCGCGCGCGGTTCGACCGGGAGGCCGCCGAGCGCGCCGCTGCGGTCGACACCACCGGGGTCAACGTCGAAGCCCGATCCATTCCCGGCCCGGACGGCGGCCAGCTCGACATCCGCCTGTATCGGGGCGCCGACACGTCGTCTGCGCTGCCGCTGGTGATCTATGCCCACGGCGGCGCTTTCGTGACCGGCAATCTGGACACCGACCACGCGCATTGCGTCGAGTTGGCCCGCGACTCCGGCACTTTGGTGGTGTCGGTCGACTACCGGCTGGCGCCGGAGCATCCGGCCCCGGCGGGGGTGCAGGACGTGGAAGCCGCGTTGTACTACGCGGTCGGGCAAGCCGAGGAGTTGAACGCCGACGCCACCCGGCTGGCGGTGATGGGCCGCGACGCAGGTGCTGCCCTGGTGGCCAGCGTGGCCCAACGGACGTTCGATGACGAGGGACCCAAGATCCTGGTGCAGATCCTGCACCAGCCGATGCTCGATTCCGATGCGACGCCGTCGCGGCGGGAGTTCCAGCGCACGCCCGGCCTCAACGGTCAGGCGGTGAGCCGGGCGTGGAGTCACTACCTGGGTCACGCTTCGGCCAACGGTCAGCACGTGCCCTCGCACCGGGCGAACTTGGAGGGACTGCCGCCGACGTTCGTCAGTTGCGCCGACGTCGACCCGTGCCGCGACGAAGCGATCGACTACGCGAACCGGCTGCTGCACGCTTATGTCCCCACCGGGCTGCACGTGATCGCAGCGACGTTCAACGGGTTCGACTCGGCAGTGCCCGATTGGGTTGTCTCGCAAGAGAACCGGGCGCTGCACGCGCAGTCGCTGCGGCGTGCGTTCGCTGTGTGAGAGACCTGACGGTGGCGATCCGCTGCGTCGCGCTGGCGATCGTCACTCAACCGGAGTGAACTTGGTGATCATCCACTTGCCGTCGAGCAGGTTCAGGGTCACCAGCACACTGCGGGGGGCTACCGACGGTTGTTCCGGATTCTCCTTGCTGGTGGTGCTTTGGTCGGCGAAGACCAGCACGATCGCCGAGGTGGGATGCAACTCCTGCACCGCCGCGCGCTTGACCTGAGTGGTGGTCTTGATCGACTTCTGCTTGGCGGCCGGCGTCACGACCTGCGAGGTGAACTGGTCGTAAAAGGACAGGAAATCCCCGGACAGATGCGACCTGGCATTGGCAAAGTCCTTGTCCAGCGAATCGGACGAATATGACAGCACCGCAACCGTTCCCTCCGAGGCCGCGTTGATCGCCGCTCGGGCCACGCTCTGGCTGGTCTGCTGATCTGGGCGGTAGTACTGGAAATACAGCCACGCCGTCATGGCAGCCGAAGCGAGCAGTAGCAGGACCAAGATCACCGGGATGGGTTTGACGGTGATCTGCCGGCGCCAGATGTCGCGCCACCAGTTCCGCTTGGGCGTGACTTCGCCGTCGGCATCTTCGGCGTCGGTCTCGGATGGTGGCACGACCACCACCTCGGTGGGCTCCTCGAGCCCGCTGTAGACGGTGTCGTCGTCCGCGACCGCGAAGGCGTCGTCGTCCGCGACGAACTCGTCGTCCGCGACGAAGTCGTCGTCCCCGACCGTGCCGTGGTCCCCGACCCTGCCGTCGTCCGCGACCCTGCCGTCGTCCGCGCCAAAGCCGGCGTCCCCGACGAAACCGGCGTCCCCGACGAAGCCGGCGTCCCCGACGAAACCGTCGTCCCCGACCCTGCCGTCGTCCCCGACGAAACCGTCCCCGCCCAAATCCTCGTCCCCGACCGCGTCATCGTCCGCGACGGTGCCGCCGGATTCAGCGTCGCCCGCCGCCTCGTCGACCTCACGCTGCGCTTCGGCGCTCTTGGCGAGGGCGACCGCGAACGTGGCGTAGTTGGAGCGCGCCGCGTCGGTGTCAGCGGCGTCGAGCCGCGCGGGTTCCTCGTCCGTCGCGGTGTCATCCACCACGGCTTCGGGGTCTGCGACGGATTCCTTTGGCGCGTCTTCGTCGGTCAGATCGACGTCGCGCACATCGTCGCTCACGGTACGAACTCAACTTTCGACACTTTGTACTGGCCGTCCTCCTCGGTCACGGTAACCCGCATGCGCCACGCGCGCGGTTCGTTCTTGCCGCCGCTGGAATTGGTGACCCGCGAGCTCACCGAGATCAGTACCTGCGCGGAGTGACCATCCATCGACTCGATGGCCGCCGCGTTCACGGTTCCCTCGGTGACCACCTTGGACTGTTCGACCACTTTCGTGAAATCGGCTGCGCGCTGCTGGAAGTCGTCCCGGAACTCACCAGTCGAATTGTCGATGACACGCTGCACATCCTGCTTGGCGCGGTTGAAGTCCAGCGAGGTCATGTACACCACACCTTGTTTGGCGCCGGCGATGAAAGCCGCTTCCCGCTGCTGCTTTTCGGTGCTCTCGTGGTGCCGCCACGCGAACACCCCGCTGAGCACCCACAACCCGAGGATCAGCAACACCGCCACGGCGGTGGCGATGGTGGACAGCTTCGGCACTCGCAACGACCTTCGCAGCCGCTCGCGCCGGGACGGCGGGGCAGCTGCGACGGGTTCGGATTCGTCGTAATTCTCCGACTCGTCGTACTCGTCGGGTTCGTATTCCTCGGTTTCGTCGTACTCCTCGGACTCGTCGTAGTCCTCGTAGTAGTCGTCGTCTTCGTCGTCGAACTCGTCGTCCTCGTCGAACTCGTCGGTTTCGTCGTCCATGGCGCCCAGCGCCTTGCGGCGCAACCGCGCCGCGCGGGCCTTCGCGCGTGCCGCGGCGGCCAACAGTTCGGCCTCGGCAGCTTCGGCTTCTGCCTCCTCGGCCAGCGCCAGCGCATCGGCTTTCGCGGTCACCGCAGCGTCGTCTGTCTCAGCCATCTCGGCTACCGCTCGTCATTATCGACTGAACTCCGGTATCTCTTACGGTATTGCCCATTGCTAACATCGGAGTCGCCAGCAAACCCCGACGAGGACCGATCAGGCGGATGACCCACCACTCCGACTTTCCCCCCGACTTCCCTCGCAGCAGCGAAGGAATGCCCGGGAAAGTCCGGCCGGCATCATGACCGCTGTCGACTCTCCCGAAAAGATACTCTTCACCACCACCACCCAAGCATTTCTGTCCAAACAGGCGTCCCTGCGTCACGTCCGCGACCTGCACGGCACCGGTGAATCGTTCCACCCGGAGTGGTGGCGGCGGGCCGCTGAACTGGGGTGGACGGGATTGCTGGTACCCGAGGAGCTGGGCGGCGGCAGCGCCTCGGGGGACGGGTTCACCGATCTGGCCTCGGTCGCCGAGATGCTCGGCAAGACGGTGGCGCCCGGGCCGTTGTACCCGGTCAGCACCGTGCTCGCCGGACTGGTCGGGTCGACCGATCGGGATTCCCACGCGGAGTTGATCGACTCGGTGGTCTCCGGTGAGACGGTGGCGTCCTGGGCGGTGGCCGAGCCGGGCCGCGGTTGGGCGCCGCTGGATCCGACCGTCACCTGCACTGCCGTAGCCGACGGGTACCGGATCGACGGCGTCAAGGACCGAGTCGAAGCGGGCGCCCAGAGCGCGGTGCTGCTGGTGGTGGCGCGAGACGGCTCGGACGAGGTGCGACAGTTCCTGGTCCGGACCGACGCCCCCGGCGTGCGGATCGTCCCGCAGCAGTCCATCGACCTGGTCAAGCAGTACGCGCGGGTGGAGTTCGACGGTGTGGTCGTCAACGGTGCCGCCGTCGTCGGCAGCGCCGCCGAGACTCCCGCGCTGATCGAGCGGCAGAGCCAGATCGCGCAAGTGCTGCAATGCGCCGAAGTGGTCGGAATCCTGCAGACGGTCTTCGATTTCACCGTCCAGTGGGCACTGGACCGGCATTCGTTCGGTCGTCCGCTGGCCTCCTACCAGGCACTCAAACACGGGTTCGCCGACATGAAGATGTGGCTCGAAGCGTGCCGCGCGACCACCGCCGCCGCCGTCGCCGACGTCGCCGCGCAGGCACCCGACGCCGGACTTTCGGCCAGCATCGCCAAGTCCTACGTGGGCGAACTCGCCGGGCAGATCGTGCAGCGTTGTGTGCAGATGCACGGCGGCATCGGCGTCACCTGGGAGCACGACCTGCACCTCTATCTGCGACGAGTTACGTTGTACCGCAACATGTTCGGCACCCCGGAGGAGCACAACATCCGGGTGTATCGGATGGCAAGCCGATGACCAACGCCGAGTCCGTCGCCGAATTCGCAGCCCGCGCCCGGGCGTGGCTGGCCGAGAACATGCCCAGCATCGATCCGGAAGTGCCGCCGGCCGCGCCGCGCGACGACGAGCGGTCCTGGCAGCGCGCCCGGGAATTGCAGAAACGGTTGTGGGACGGCGGATTCGCGGGCATCTGCTTTCCGCGTGAATACGGCGGTCTGGGCCTGGACTACGAATACCAGCGGGCGTTCGACGTGGAGTCCTACGCCTACGAAATGCCGTTGATCCTCAACGTGCCGACGTTCACCATCTGTTGCGCCACCCTGCTCGACACCGGCAGCGAGGAACAGAAGAAACAGCACATTGCCGCCGCGTTGCGCGGCGAGGAGATCCTGGTGCAGCTGTTGTCCGAACCCAGCGGTGGATCGGATCTGGCCGGGGTCATCACCCGCGCCGAACGACACGGCGACCGGTGGGTGATCAACGGCGCCAAGACCTGGAGCACCAGCGCGTTCGCCGCGGACTACGGGCTGTGTCTGGCCCGCACCGATTGGGATGTGCCCAAGCATGACGGTCTGACCATGTTCCTGGTGCCGATCAACCACCCGGGGATCACCCTGCGCCGCATCGTCCAGGTCAACGGTGGTGCGGAATTCTGCGAGGAGTTCCTCGATGGGGTGGACGTCGGCGACGACGCGGTGGTTGGCGAGGTGAACGACGGGTGGGCGGTCGCGTCACGGCAGCTCTACCACGAACGCCGCGCAGTCGGACAGGGCTCGGAGTTCGCCAGCGGCTCCGGGCACGAAGGCGGGCACACCACGCCGGTGGACTACGTCGACCTCGCGGCCCGGACCGGTCAGGCCGACGACGAACGCATCCAGGAGATGGCCGGCCGGGCACTGGTGCACCGCGCCGTGGCCGAGCAACTCATCGAGCACGTGTCCCGCAATGTCCGCGACGGCGGACTACCGCCCGCCGCCGGCAGCCTCATCCGGCTCTTCCACGCCGAGCACGTGATGTTGGAGATGGACATCGCGCTGGCGATCGCCGGCTCGGCCGGTGTGGTGGGGGAGTTCGGCGAAGGGCTGCAGACCGGCATCCGCTACCTGTCGCGGCAGTCGGTCGCCATCGGCGGCGGCACCACCGAGATGGCGCGCAACGTCATCGGCGAGCGGGTGCTCAACTTCCCGCGGGAGTACGCCGCCGACCGTGGGGTGCCCTTCAATCAGGTCCGGCACGGCAGCGCCCGGTAGGGCTCAGTCTTCGACCAGCACGCCTTCGGCGTCGCCCCCGCTGACCGGGATCTGAACCAGCGACAAGACGTGGTGTGCCGGGCTTCCCGGCGGAGCCACCAGCACGCAGTCACCGCCCTGTTTGCGAGCCCGTTCCCGAGCGGCCGCCAGCGCGCTGACCCCCGCCGAGCCGAGGTGGGTGACGGCGCTCAAATCGATGGTCAAAGACGCTATGCCGGAACGGCTTTCGACGGCGATCTGGCGGTCCAGGGTGGAAGCGGTATGCGCATCGACTTCGCCCCGTACGACGATGCGACCACCGTCGGACACCAGCGAGACGAATTCGCTGTCCACCGCACGCTGGTAGGAGACCCGGCTGACCACTGAGTCGCTCACGAAGTTGGCCGGACGGAAAAGGTGGTGGCTGAGCGTGGCGGTGGTGCCGCCGGGCCCATGGGTGACATGTGAATCGGTCACCAGCGCCTCGGCCATCGCCAAGCCGCGCCCGCGGCCGCGTTCGCCTTCGCGGTGATCCTTCCAGATGCCGCGGTCCATCACGACGGCCCGGAGCTGGCCGTCGCCGCCCAGTTCGGCGGTGACGACGATGCCGTCGGGAACCTCGGTGCGGTAACCGTGTTCGACCGCGTTCTCCACGAATTCGGAGATCGCATGCACCACGTCGGAGATGTCGTCGGCTACAGCGCCGATCTCCTTGAGCCACTCCCGCAGTCGGGCTCGGATCCCGCGCGCGGCATGGATGTTGGCATCGGCTGTGATGTGCAGCGGCGGGGTCGCGGCTCGGCGCTGCGCGGCGAGCAACGTGACGTCGTCTTTGTAACCGGTGGAGCGAAGGAGCAATTCGAGTGTCTCCGAACAAAGCCGGTCGATGGGCCGCGCGGGCGCATCGATCACGAAGCCGCCGGTGCCCGCCGCGATGCTGGCCGTCAGGTCGGCGAATTCCGTGGTGCTGGCTCCCAGTGGCCGCCCCGGACGTTCGATCAGGCCGTCGCTGTACAGCAGCACCGCGTGGCCGACGTCCAACGACTCGATGCGCGTCGGGAATCCGGTGCCGCTGCCCAACGGGGCACCCCCGGAAGGTTCCAGATACCGCGAGCCCCCCTCGGCCGTCACCACCAGCGGGGGCGGATGGCCGGCGGTGCAGTACTGGAATTCACCGGTACCGAGATCCAGCGAACCGATGCAGACGGTGGCCGACTTCGAACCCGGGACCTGCTCGTGGAACCGGTCCACCGCCTCGAGTGACTCGGTGATCGGTAGCCCCGCGGTGAGTTGCATCCGCAGTGCGGTGCGCAGTTGGGACATCACCGCCGCGGCCTCGACGCCATGGCCGACCACGTCGCCGACCACCAGTACCAGGCGATCGCCGAGCGCCAACGCGTCGAACCAGTCGCCGCCGGCGGCGGTGTCCTCGGCGGCCACCAGATATTCGGCGGCGACGTCGGCGCCGGGGATTATCGGCACCGACCGCGCCAACAGTGCCTGCTGCATGACGGTCGCCGAGTCGCGGACGTTGCGGTAGCGCTCCGACAGTTCCTCGACCTTCGCCTCGGCCGCCTGGCGCGCCTCGACCCGGGCGGTGACATCGTCGAAGAGCAGCTGGACGCCTTCGATCTGACCGGACAGGTCCCGGCGCGGTGTGACGACGAAGTCGAAGAAGCGCTCCTCGACCCCGGAGCCCTGCAGGTCGACCTGCAATCGCCACTCGGCGCCGGACTGCGGCACGCCCGAGTGGTACACCCGGTCGAACATGCCGAAGATCTGCTGGCCCTCCAGCTCCGGATAGACCTCTCGCGCAGGCTTGCCCACGAAGCTCATTGCCGGATTGAAGGCGCGAAAGGCCGCATTGGCTGCGATGAAACGGTGGTCAGGACCCTCCAAGCCGACCACCATCGCGGGAATGTTCTCGAAGATGCGTCGCACGTCCGCAGCCGTGCCCACCGTGTTGTCCCAGTCCTTATCGGCCGACATATTGGCCGTACCTCCCGCGGACCGATGTAGCAGATCCTGACGATGGCGTCAGGCAACAACAATCAGATTAGCAATCACGGGCTTTGTTCCAGGCACCAAATTTCTCGCCGCACCAACGGCCTGGCGTGTCACGCCACCGTCATCGCGGCTTCCGTCGTGGGGTGGACCGGCAACACACTGCCGAACGAGCACGCGTCGACGATGCGGGCGACGCCGGGGTTGCTGCTGACCATGCGCAGCGTGATGCCGCGGTGACGCAGACGTTCGGCTTCGTCGGCCAAGACGGTGAACGCGCAACAGCCCATGAACTCGAGGCTGGTGACGTCGACGACCAGCAACCCGGCGTGGCTGGCGACGGCGGATGCCTCGGTGACCAGACCGCGCCAGGTGTGTTCGTTGGAGGCGTCGACTTCGCCCCCGGCGCGGATCAGCACCGCCGAACCCGTGCGCACGGTCGTCGCCTTCAGCGCACTGTTGGGCTCGCCGAGTTCAGAAGCCAACCGGTTGCTGAGTGGCACCGGGATGGAAGACGATTCGGACGGACCCACGTTCATAGCACACCCCCAAGAGTGGTGGACCGCGCCGGTGAAACCCCCCGAATGGAATGTCCGCTGCGCGCCGGAAAAATAGCGATGCCTTTTGTATAGCAAAAGGCTCCGCCGGGGGAGGCGAAATGCCCAAATCCGGTTGAGGTCTTCGGGATTACCCTGGCTCGGCTGAATTCAAACCTGACTCAGGCCGTGGTCTCCTCGGCGTCGGTGGGACGGCCGATGATGGCGAAGTTCACGGTTGCGGTTGCGGCGAGGTCGCTGTCGCTGTCACCGAAGATGTCGATCTGCATCACCATCGAGCGACGGCCGGCGCGCAGCACCGTGGGCACGGCGCGTGCCGAGCCGTGCCGGATCGGGCGCAGATAGCGGATGACCAGGTCAGAGGTCGTCATCGCGGTGCCGGGCTGCAGGTACTCCATCCCCAGCTGTCCGCCGGCCACGTCGGCCAGCGTGGCGATCAAGCCGCCCTGCAGCGCGCCGTTGGTGTTGACCACCTGCGGACTCACCGGCATCGACATGGCGAACTCGCCGCCGGGGCCGGCCGTCGGGCGCAGGCCGATTCGGGCGAACAGTTCGCCGAGCGTGGGCGCGACCGCGTCGCCAGCGGTGTCCCGGATCCCCAGCGCTCGGCTGCAGAAGTCGTAGAGCTGTCCGGCGTCGATGGGAGTGCCGTTGAGTTCGGTACCGAGCCAGCGCAATCGCAGGGCGCCGATGATCGTCTGCATGACGATCGCCGACGCCGCACCGACGTCGATTGCGGCGTCGAACAGCCCTTCGGTGATGCCTTGGCCGACGATGTCGCGGATCAGCCGGTGCAGCGGGGACAGTACCCGGGCATATTCGCGCGGCCGGGTCTCGGCCAAGTGCTGGTTGTAGAGACTCAGCGCCCTATTGAGACTGTCCTGGGTGCTGGATTCCGGCTGCGCGGTGACCCGGTCGATGACCAGCTTGAGTGCCGCGGTGCTGTCGAGTCCGGCGGTCTCGGCGCGCCACATTTGCGCGGCCTGAGCCATGGTTCGGTCGAACAGCGCCAGCAGCAGTTCGTCCTTGCTGGCGAAGTGTTGATAGAACGCGCGCAGTGAGGTCTTCGACCGGGCAACGACTTCCTGGACGGTGAAGTCGGTGCGTCCGGTTTCCCCCAGGATCTCGACCGCGGTCTTGATGAAGCGGTCGGCGCGGGTGACGTCAGCTTGCTCGCCGGGGCCGGCCATCGGCGGTCTCCTCTTCGAAGGCGTTGCAACAACGTTCTGGCAATTCCGAGAATGACATTACCGCGTGTTGCTCCGCGAGCCGCCATCAGAGCTGCCCCGCGTCATCGCCGCGGTGTGCGCAGCACCGCCGCTGAAGCACAGCGGTGGGCGTGTCTTATTTTCGTTCCGAAGACCGTTGTCGCACAACAAATTACGCCGAAGCAGTGCTGTGCGGCCCAAATCACCTCAGTTGCGGGAGCCGCGCGGCCGACCGCGTCGACGTGGGCGAACGTGGTAGCCGCCTTGTTCGGCCAACGCACGCAGCCGGCGCAGGGCGAAGTCCCGCGGACGTCCAGACTCCGGGATCGCCACGCCCGCCCATAGCCCTTCGACGTTCGGGTCCTGGCAGGCTTCGCGCGCGCACAGAAACCGGCGTGGGCAGGCCAGGCAGAGCGCTTTTGCCTCCTCGTCCGGTTCGCAGGTCGTCCACCGATCCGGATCGACGCTGCACACCGGCACGTATTCATCCAACGGCGTGGACGACGGCATCACTGCTGCGGTCATCGCTTTCCTCCCGACTTCTGTCGCAAACCCACCGATGCGACGACTTTAACCACAAGTCGCGCGGGACTGCAACAAATAAAACGTAGCAGCTACATTTTTTGCTGAAATCGGCCTAGTATTTTACGTGTGTACTACAAGACATCTGTGGCAGTCGCTCGTGCGGAAGCGTAACCGGAAGCCGGAGATCGCGCGCGCAAACCGCATAGGAAGAGTGAAATGCCGCCTTTCTGAGGGTCGGACACGGGTGTGTAGCAGGAAAGATGTAGCATCTAGCCACGCAGTGCTGGAGGAAGGCTGTAGCGACGATGCCCGTTGATGCGGGAGGTCCGAGCCGGGGGAGTGGCGCAGTGATACCTGACCGGACCGCGCCCGCATCGGCGCTGGTGGTCCGCCTCGGCGACGACGAGCACGTGTTGGACCCGGCGGACGGCGTGGCCGTCATCGGCCGGGACCCTTCGGCCACCATCCGACTCCCCGACGACCGGGTATCCCGCTGGCACGTGCGGCTGGAGCCGCACCAGGACGGCTGGCAGGCCATCGACACCAGCACCAACGGCATGTACGTCGACGGCGTGCGCCGCAGTTCCGTGCTGGTCACCGATGCCGTCACCGTTCACCTGGCCAACCCCGAGGGCTTTCCGGTGACGCTGAGGCCAGGCCCGGCGCCGGACCTCTCCGCGGCTGTCACCGGGGTGATCGACCTGCCCGAGGCCGACGAGGACGAGTGGTGGGGAACCGATGCCGATCCAGGGGTTGCGCGGGCGGGGCAGGCGGTCGCCGCGCGCCGCAACGAACTGGAGATCACCCAGCGCGGTCTGGCCAAAGACAAGGTCATCAACGCCGGGACGCTGATCGCCTTCGAGAAAGGCCGCAGTTGGCCGCGGCGCGCGACCCTGGCCAAGTTGGAAAAAGCTCTGCAGTGGAGTCCGGGCACCATCGCCCGTATCCGCAGCGGGTCTGCCGTGCTGCCGATCCCGGCTGCCGTCACCGCCCCCGACAGGATTCCATCGGTCGGCGAGCAGACCACCGAGGCGCTCAGCGACACCGTCCGGGCGCCGCTGATGGCCGAAGCCGTCGAACTGGCCATGCACGCCATCAGCACCGCCACATCCGAGCTGCCTGACCCCGGCGACCCCGCGTTCACCCCCAAGGTCACCAAGATCCTCGCCGACCTGCGCAAACTCGAGAAAGTCGCCGCCAACGCGGCGCGCAACGCCAAAGGCACCCCGTCGGTGGTGCTGGCACTGAGCACCGTGCGCCGGGCCTACAACGACGTGATGGCCCGCGCCGCCCGCTCGCCGAACGCCACGCTGGGTCAGCGGTTGTACGGCGCCCGGCACGGCGCGGAACTCAGTCTGGATGAAGCGGCCGCCGCTGCCGGGCTACCGGCATCGGTCCTGGCCGACGCCGAGGCGGAACGGCCCGTCCCCGAGGACGTCGCCGCGGCGTTGAACACGCTGATCGGCCAGCTTTCGATCAGCTGACCGGTTACTGCTGGGTGCCTCGGTATCCGGTCTCGAAGGCGACGGTCTGCTGTTGAGCGGGAGTCGGGGAGTGCCCGACGTTCGGCATGCCCGACGGCGGCGCGCTGGAACCCCGAGACGACGCATCGGCCGGCGCGGATGACGGTTCGCCGACGAACTCCGCATAGCTGGCGCTTTGCGCGGCGCGTCGCGGTTCCCTCGCGGAGACCTGCGCTGCCGCCTGGGCGTGCGCGGTCCCCTGCTCGTACTGGGTCTCGCTCGGCTCGTCCTGCGCGTACTGGTTGTAATACTGGGCTGCGGCCTGCGCGTACTGCTCGGCGTAAGCCGCATACCAAGCATGTTGCGCGTCCGTTTGCGTGGGCGCGTGCCGCAACGCGGCCACCGCGACGGCGGTCTGCGCGGCGTTGAGCACCACCAGAATCCACAGCGCCCAACCCGGCTCGACCCCGTCGGGGAGGACGATCCCGCGCGACAGGGCGTCCAAGAACCCGACCGCGGCCAGCGCGGCGACGAGCTTGGCGGCCGGAGTCTGCCGCGGGAAAAGGCCGAATGCCGCCAGCAGACCCGCCAGCACCGGGAACCGGACATCCCAGTCGATCCCCGCGACACCGAGCATCGGCCCGAAACTGACCAGGTAGGAGCACAGACCCAGCAGCGCGACCGCCAGCATCAGATGGCGGTGCGAGACCTTTTCGCCGGAGTCCGGCTCGGCAACCCACTGCGAATAGTCGCCGTAGGCGCTCGATTGCTCCGATGGGTAACCCATGATCACTCCTTTGCACCGCCCCGGTCGGGGTGACCGGGATTCACGCTAGCGCACCGCCGGACCGCAAATCGGAACCGTCGTGCGCGGTTTCAGTCCGAAACGGCGAAAGATCCCTTCAGATAACGCATCTCCTCGTCGGTGGCGACCATGGTGACCACCGACGAGCCCGCCCGGGTGCTCACCTTGACTGTGTCGGTGTCGAGGTCGAGCAGTTGCAACGCCACGTCGGCGTTGGCCGTGACCGCGGATTCGGGCGGGGACACCACGATCGCGGTCACCCCGACCCGCACCGGCTGCTCGGCCACGCCGTCGAACATCTCGACCGAGTAGTTGCGGTCGGCTCCGGCCTGCAGCGAACCCCGATTGAAGTCGGTGACCCACAGCAGGTCGTGGTCTTCGACCTCGTCGACCATCGTGCGCCATTTCGCCGGCCGCCGGCTGTGCACCAGCACATGCGCGCCCAACGCCAGCGACCGCAACACCACCTGCTGGGCCAGGTGCAGCGTGCCGGCGATCTCCACTCGGCGGATCTCCGGACCGAACAGCGCCAGCGCCACCGCGCGACCGTGCTCGTCGGCACCGATCACCTGTCCGCATCCGGACGCCGGTACACACAGCGAGGCAAAGTCCACGTCGGGATCGCCGGTCGAGTAGGCCCAGTTGCGGACCGGCCGCGCCGGTGGCGGCACCGGCAGACTCGCCGCCAGTGCCGAATACTGCTTTCCCCGCAGCGGAGTCAGGCCACGCAGCTGGATCCGGGCGCGGCCGTGGGTGTCGAACCGCGCCAGTCCGCGGATCGCGACGGGGCCGCGCGGATGGTCGCGGCGCAGCGACAGGCTCATGGTGGTGGAGTAGCTGGGGATGGTCCACAGCAGCCCGAGTCCCGCCGTCGTCAGCATGCTCGGCTTGATCGCGAAGCTGCGCAGCCGGAACCGGCCTTCCCGGCAGGTGCGCCAGGTCTCTTCGACGGTGACCAGATCCACCCCGTCGGTCAATTGATTGGTGGCCTGCCCGATCTCGGCGGCGGTCAGCACCCGGGTCCGCAAACCGCCCTCCGTCAGGCGGTTGGCCACCCGCCGCGTCGCGGTGGTGGCGGCCCGCAAGATCCCGTCCCGCCCGCCGCCGCGCCGGCGCACCGCGTCCGCGCACCGGGACGGGTCGAACCGGATCACGATCCACACGTAGCGGTGGGCGATCGCGGGCAGCGGTCCCAGCACGGCGTCGTACACGGCGGCCACCTGGCTACGTCCCTGCGAGCGCGAACCCTGGCTGAGCACGTCGATGGAATCCAGGGTGATGTCGAACTGTTGCAGGCTTTCGACCAGCGCCAGCACCGGCACGGTTTCGCCGGACAGCGTGCTGCCCGGCTCCATGATGGTCATGGCTTGCGGATTCTCTTCGATTTTCAGCAACGACATCAAAGTGCTTCCGTCCCAACGGAAGCCGATCAGGGACCCGTCGGGTATAGGCACATCGAAGGGTTCGGCCGGCGTCATCTTTCGGGATCTGACCCTTCGTTGCCGCCAGAATCCGGAGCGTGCCGCGATCAACCGCGGCAGGGTCGTGCCGCGGAATCGCAGTACCAGGATCAGCGCCACTGCGAAGCCGGCCAGGCTGCCCTGCCAGCCGGCGAATCCGAGCATCGGCGCCGTCACCGTCCCGGCGGCGACCAGCAGTTGCAGCACCAACAGGTCGGGCAGCGGCAACAGACGCTGGGCGCCGATGTCGATCGTCGACCGCAGTCCGTTCGGTTCCGATGACGCATCCGTGCTCGGACGCGTCGCTGCAGGGCGCGGCACAGTCGGATCCTATCCAGTGCGCTGCGCGAAAATTCGCGCGCATTTGGCTGGTGACGGCGTTATAGGCTACCGAGGCTCGGTGCTTGCCCGACTCTGATGGGGGTGGTTATGCCCGCGCAAGTGACGACACGCGCGCAGGTCAACGGCTATCGGTTCCTGATTCGCCGACTCGAGCATGCGTTGATTCGTGCCGACTCGCGGATGATCCACGACCCGATGCGGGGACAGATCCGATCGCTGTTGGTCGGGCTGGTGATCGCGGTGCTCATCACCGGTGCCGCCGGTGTGCTCGCCTTCTTCAAGCCGTCACCCAACATCGGGAACGCGCAGATCCTGCTCAGCAACAACGGCGGCTTGTATGTCCGCATCGGTGATCGCCTGCATCCGGTGCTCAATCTGGCCTCGGCGCGGCTGATCACCGGCAAGCCCGATGCCGCCAAGACGGTCAGTGACAAATGGCTCAATCAGCTGCCCCGGGGTCCGATGGTCGGAATCATCGGCGCTCCCAACAACATTCACGGCGGCGCCGATATGCGCATGTCGCTGTGGACGGTGTGCGACGCTGTCACGACCCCGGATGTGTCCAAGAACATCGGGCTGGCCAGCGTGCAGACCACGGTCATCGCCGGTGACCTCACCCTCGACGACGACATCCGCCGGGCATCGCCCGCACAGATGTTGCTGGTCCGTTCGGGTGACGCGGTCTATCTGATCTTCGACGGGGTGCGCGCGGTCATCGATCCCACGGACGCGGTCGTCGTCAACGCGCTGCATCTGCAGAATGCGCAAGTGCGGCCCATCTCGGTCGCGTTGCTCAACACCTTCCCGCTGGTCCCGCCGATCCGGTCGGTGACGATTGCGGGGGCGGGCCGTGTCCTGGCCGGCTTGGCGGCCTATCCGGTGGGTTCGATCGTGAAGACCGTCGACTCGCGCGGCGAGCAGCTCTACGTGGTGCTGCCCGACGGGTTGCAGCCGGTGTCGCCGGCGGCCGCCGACATCATCCGGTACAGCAATCCCAATGACGCTGCGGCACAGGGCAATCGCGAGGTGTCACCGGCGGTCGTCAGCCAGGTTCCGATCGTGCACACGCTGCCGGTGGACCACTACCCGAGCGTGTCGCCGCAGATCGTCGACGACGAGCCCGACCGGGTCGTGTGCATGGCGTGGGAACGCGGGAACTCCGCCGCGCAAGCCACCGTGCGCGTGCTGGTCGGGCACCGGCTTCCGATTCCGGACGGGGCCCAGCCGGTCGCGCTGGCCAGCGGCGACGGCAACGGTCCAGGCGTCGACGGCGTCTACGTCAAACCGGGCACCGGTGAGTACGTCCAGGCCACCGGCGGTGACGCGGACAGCCGGGCGATGGGTCAGCTGTTCTACATCTCTGATGCCGGCGTGCGCTACCACATCAAGGATCTGCCGACCGCGGCGGCGCTCGGTGTCACCGGCGTGCACGATCCCCGCCTCGACGCCGACGTGCCTCAGTTCGCGCCGTGGCCGGTCGTGGCGTTGCTGCCCGCCGGACCGGAGCTGTCCCAAGAGGCGGCGCTGGTGGCGCATGACGGGATGGGCGCCGACCCGCGCGGATCCAAGGTCGAACAGCCGAAGTCCTGAAACAAGCGGAGGGCTGGGCCGTGCGCCGCTCAGAGCCGCAGTTCGCGAAATACCGCGTACAACCGCACGATCCAGCAGCACAGCGGAAACACCATCACGATGGCGAGGAACTCCAGAAGCTCGACCTGGCGACGCATCACCGGGGAGAACTCCAACCTGGGCGCGACGATGCCGCAGGCGACAGCCAACACCATCAGCAGTATCAGCGCCAGCGTCGCGTCGAGCTCCCAATTGTCCAGGCCGACGGCCGTCTTGACGATGGTGAGCAACCCGATGGTCAGCCCGGCCCCGATCAGCGTGGCGGATTGCACCAGATCGTGGTGGCTGCGTCCGCGCAGGCACAGCACGGTTGCCACGGTGGCTGCGAATAACGTGCCCTGCCAATAGAATCCGCCGCTGACGTCGACCGCCAGGTAGCAGCCGACGGTGGCGGTGATCGCCGCGGCGGTCAGGATGCCGGTCAGGTACTGGCTGGCCCGGCGGACCCGCACGATCATGCCCTCCTCGGTCGGGATGACCTGTTTGCCGACGGCGTTGACGCCCTCCACCGTGGTCCCGCCCTGGGTTTCGATGTCGTCGAGCGGTTCCCCGGCCGTCGGCACCCGCGGCACCGGCAGCTTGGCCAGCAGGATCGTCACCCGGGGGGAGAGGTAGACGACGATCACCGACACCGTTGCCAACACCGCACCGATCGCGCGAGGCGGCGGGTTCCACAGCAGGGCAACCGCACTGGCCGTACCGCCGATCACCGCCAGCGCGATCACCGCCGTGTGCAGCGCGCGCCCGCGGCCGGTCACCAGCAACACCAGCAGCGACGCCAGCCCGGTCAGCGCGAACGCCATCGGCAGCGACTTCGTGCCGAAGCCGTCCGGCACCACGTACAGCGCGCCGCCGAACAACAACGGAGTCGCTACCGCCGCAACCCATTCCGACCGTCGTGCCCCGGCCGAGCGGTGCGCGATCACGCACGCCGCGAGCACTGCCAGCGTCCCGATGCCGAGCGCGGTGGCAGGCACGTAGATCTCGGCCGCATGCCGCGGCAGCAGAAAGGCGACGGCGACCGCAGCGGCCAGGCCCACGCCGAAACACGCGATCTGCCGCGCGTCACGGTGCAGCCAGCCCAGGACCGGGGACCGCGACCGGTCATGGTCGTCCTGCACGTCGTCGAAAAGCATCGGCCGGGCCGGGTGGTCGATCTCCCGGATGCTCAGCAGCTCCCCGTCGTAGACGTTGGCGTCGCTCAACGATCTGGCGGGGTCGATCGGGTCGTCACCGAGGCGGGCCAACGTCCACTTTCCCTCGGAGGTGTCGAAGACGACCTGCTCGAGTCCGGCGCCCGCAGCGGGGTGCGTCGCGATTTGCTCGTTGGCGATGTCGATGACGTCGTCGATGAAGGCGGAGATGCTGGTATTGGCCGGCAATCCGAAGTCCAACCGCAGGTTACCGACCACCAGCGTGACCCGGCTGAGCGTGGGTTCGGACTCTGATTCGGCGTCTAATTCCGAGAGCGACGGCGGTAGAGTCATCGCTGTCGGCCTCCTGCGTGTTGTGGCATTTCGCTGGTGACAATACCCAGGGGCGCCTTGAGAATTTGTCACGAGTTTCGGGGAATGACTATTTGAGTACGCAGGGTTTCGTGCGCCGAACGCGGCTGTCGCCGCCGCGCATGCCGGGCGGTGAAGTGAATCTGCAGGCGCCGCCCGAGGTGCCGCGGGTGATCCCCGGCAACCTCCTGATGAAGTTGCTGCCGTTCGTGATGATCGTCGCGGTCGTCGGGATGATCGCGCTGATGGTGACCGTCGGAGGCCGGGATCTGGCCCGCAATCCGATGTTCCTGATCTTCCCGATGATGATGATCATGTCGATGGCCGGCATGTTCATGGGCGGCGGCGGTCGTAGCGGCAAAGCGGCCGCCGAACTCAACGAGGAGCGCAAGGACTACTTCAGCTACCTGGCCAACCTGCGCGACGACGCCGAGGAGACCGGCGAGGGGCAACGCACCGCGCTGGAGTGGAGCCATCCGGACCCGCGGGCGCTGGCCGATGTGGTGGGCAGCCGTCGGATGTGGGAGCGCCGAACCACCGACAACGACTGGTGCCATGTGCGGGTGGGCATCGGCACCCACCGGTTGGCCACCCGGTTGCTGGCGCCCGAGACCGGCCCGCCGGAGGACCTGGAGCCGGTGTCGACGGTGGCGTTGCGGCGGTTCGTCAAAACCCATTCCGTGGTGCACGCCCTGCCCACCGCGGTGTCGCTGCGGGCGTTTCCCGCCATCACCTTCGAGGGCGACCGGAAGTTGGCCCGCCAACTGGTGCGGTCGATGGTGCTGGAGTTGTGTGCGTTCCACGGTCCCGACCAGGTCCAGGTCGCGGTGGTGACCGCCAACCCCGACAGCGAGAACTGGAGCTGGGCCAAATGGTTGCCGCACGCCCAGCATGCCACCGCCCGCGACGGCATGGGACCGCTGCGCATGCTGTTTCCGAGTCTGGAGCTGCTGGAACGTTCGCTGGCCACCGACCTGGGCGAGCGGGGACGGTTCACCCGCAACGCCGAGCCGACCAAGGGTCTCAAACAACTGGTGGTCGTCATCGACGACGGCTACATCACCGGAACCGAGCGGCTGGTCACCGACGCCGGTCTGGACAGCGTGGTGTTGTTGGATCTCAACGCTTCTGCGGCGCCCGCCAACCGACGAGGGTTGGCGCTGGTGGTGGAGAGCGACTCCGACGGTGAGCACGTGGGTGCCCGCACCGCTGTCGGTGTCGAGCGCTTCGCCACACCCGACACCATCACCGTCGCCGAGGCTGAGGCGACCGCGCGCCGCATCGGCCGCTACCGGCTGGCCAGCGCCGCGCACATCGTCAACCTGGAAGCCGACGCGCGGGCCACCGATCCGGGACTGATGTCGCTGCTGAAAATCTCCGACGCCGCCGAGATCGTGCCCGAGCAGGTGTGGCGCCGACGCTCGCCGCGGGAACGGTTACGGGTCCCGATCGGCTACACACCCAACGGTCAGCCGCTCGAACTCGACATCAAAGAGTCCGCCGAATCGGGCATGGGCCCGCACGGATTGTGCATCGGGGCCACCGGCTCGGGGAAGTCGGAATTCCTGCGCACGCTGGTGTTGTCGATGATCACCTCGCACTCACCCGAGGTGCTGAACATGGTGTTGGTCGACTTCAAAGGTGGCGCAACGTTTCTCGGACTGGAGGGGGTGCCGCACATCGCGGCGATCATCACCAACCTCGAGGACGAGCTGGTCCTGGTCGACCGGATGCGCGACGCATTGGCCGGTGAGCTGAACCGCCGGCAGGAGCTGCTGCGCGCGGCCGGCAACTTCCCCAACGTCAACGAATACGAACGCGCCCGGGCCAACGGCGCCGAACTCGACCCACTGCCTGCGCTGTTCATCATCGTCGATGAGTTCTCCGAATTACTTTCGCAGAAACCCGATTTCGCTGAACTGTTCGTGATGATCGGCCGATTGGGCCGGTCGCTGCATGTGCACCTGCTGCTGGCGTCGCAGCGTCTCGAGGAAGGCAAGATCCGCGGGCTGGAGTCCCACCTGTCCTACCGCATCGGCTTGAAGACTTTCTCGGCCGGTGAGTCGCGCAGCGTGCTCGGTGTTCCAGACGCTTACCACCTGCCCAGCGTTCCCGGCTCGGCCTTCCTGAAATGCGATGCCTCCGAGCCGATCCGGTTCAACACCTGCTATGTGTCCGGAGAGTACGTGCGTCCCCGACGGACCGCGCAGAGCGGCAGAGGGCGCCAACTGGGGGCGCTGGCGCCCAAATTGTTCACCGCCACGCCGGTCAAGAAGGACGCCGTGTCGGTCGGTCCGGTGCCCGGACCGGACGCGGAGCCCGGTGCTTCGTCCGCTCCGATCTCCTCCCCGACCAAGACCACATTGCTCGATGTCGTGGTGTCGCGCCTTCGGGGACACGGCCGACCGGCCCACGAGGTGTGGTTGCCCCCGCTCGACGAGAGCCCGGCGGTGAATCTGCTACTGCCGAACGCGAATTGGCCGGCGCCGGAGAATCTCGACGGCAGGCTGTGGCTGCCGATGGGGGTGGTGGACCGGCCCTACGACCAGCGCCGCGACGTGCTGATGGTCGATTTGTCCGGAGCGCAGGGCAACGTGGCCGTGGTCGGTGGTCCCCAGTCGGGCAAGTCGACCACGCTGCGCACGCTGATCATGTCGGCGGCCGCGACCCACACCCCCGAGCAGGTGCAGTTCTTCTGCCTGGACTTCGGCGGCGGGACGTTGACCAGTCTGGTCAATCTGCCGCACGTGGGCGGGGTGGCGGGCCGGATGGACGCCGACGGCATCCGGCGCACCGTGGCCGAGGTCGCCGGGGTGCTGCGGGCCCGCGAAGTCCGGTTCCGGGATCTGGGCATCGAGTCGATGCGTGACTTCCGCGCCCGCAAGGCGCAGCTGGCGACGCTGCCACCCGAGGTCGCCGCGCAGGATCCGTTGAGTCAGGACAAGTTCGGTGACCTGTTCTTGGTGATCGATGGCTGGGCGTCCATCCGCAGCGACTTCGAGATGCTCGAGCCGACTTTGAATTCCCTTGCCATTCAGGGTCTTTCGTATGGCGTGCACCTGGTCATCTCGGCGTCGCGCTGGATGGAGGTGCGCGCTGCGGTCAAGGACATGCTGGGTACCAGGGTCGAGCTGAAGCTGGGCGATTCATTGGACAGCGACGTGGGGCGCAAATTCAACGAGCTGATCCCGGTCGGCCGGCCGGGTCGGGGTATCAGTCACGAGCGGCTGCAGATCCTGATCGCGCTACCTCGGCTGGATTCCAGTTCGGGGGTCGAGGATCTGCCCGAAGGTGTCGCGGCCTCGGTCAACGCGATGCGCGCGCACTACGGCAGGCGACAGGCGCCCCGGGTGCGCATGCTGCCGCACAACGTGGATCGTGACGCGGTGGTGCGGACGGCGGGATCGGCCCGGATGCTGAGTCGGGCACGCGTGGCCGTCGGCATCAACGAATCCGAATTGCGGCCCGTGGTACTGGATTTTGATACCCAGCCGCATCTGGTCGTGTTCGGCGAGGCGGAATGTGGCAAGACCGGTCTGCTGCGCAACATCGCCACCGGGCTGATGGAGAACGCGACGGCCGATCAGTGCAAGATCATCCTGATCGACTACCGCCGCTCGATGTTGGGCGTGGTGGACAACGACTATCTGGGGGGATATGCCACGGCGTCACAGTCGTGCACCGAGTTACTGACCGCGCTCGCCGCCAGTTTGCGAGATCGGTTGCCGCCCAACGACATCACCCAGCAGCAGCTCAAGGAACGATCGTGGTGGTCGGGCCCGGACATCTTCGTGATGATCGACGACTACGACCTCGTGGCGACCGGATCGATGAGCAGCCCGCTGAGCCCGCTGGTCGAATTCCTGCCGCAGGCACGCGATATCGGCCTTCGAGTCGTCGTAGCGCGCCGCATCGGTGGCGCCGGGCGCGCCATGATGGACCAGTTCATCGGCCGGCTCAAAGACCTGTCCTGCAACGCGGTGGTGATGAGCGGCACCAAAGACGAAGGTTCACTGTTCGGCTACAAGCCCACCGAACTGCCGCCGGGACGCGGGATGCTGATCTCGCGGACCGTCGAAAGCGGCATCATCCAACTGGCCAGGATGCCCGAGCTGTGACCGGCGTCAGCGAACTCAGACAGTTCCGCGTGACATCGGCTGCGCCCGAGCACGTCCGGGTGTCGGTATTCGGAGGACGCACGCAACTGGATATCGCACTGCCGCTGGATGTCCCGCTGTCGGGCTTCGTCCCGGAACTGGCGCGCCTGGTCGATTCCCGGGACACCGAGCAGGACGGTACAGGCACCGCCAAGGACGAGCGCCGGAACTTCTGGGTCCTCAGCCGACTCGACGGCGAATCGGTCCTGGCGCCGGACCGCACGCTGCGCGAGGCCGGCGTGACGAACGGCGAACTGCTGCGACTCAGCTCGCAGCGGGCCTTGTCGCCGCCCGTCCGCTACGACGACGTGGTGGACGCGGTCGGACGGCTGAACAAGTCGGCCCACGCCGCCTGGAGCGCGGCATCGGCGCGTTGGATGGCGTTCGCCGGAGTCCACCTCGCCGCCCTTGCCGTCACCTATTGCGTGGTCGGACGATCCGACGCGGCCAACCACTATATGCTCGTGGCCCTAGCCGGGACGGTGGCGTTGACGCTGGTCGGTGGTGCGGCCCTGGCGCACCGCTCCTACGGACTCGACGATGTGGCCGCCGCACTCGGGTGGGTGGCGATCCCGATCACGGCCGGCATCGCGTTTGCGGTGTTGGGGCGGTTCGGCTCGTACGGGTTGGCCGGCGCCTGCGGCGCGGTGCTGTTGCTGTCCGTCGTCTATTACCGGGTGGTCGGAACGGGACGCTGGGCGTATCTGGCCAGTGCCCTGTTGTTCGGGCTGGTCGGTGCCGGCCTGATGGCCCGGGGTCTGCATGCGCGCGCCGAGATCGTCTTTGTGACGGCGACGGTGGCGGCGGTGCTGGCCTGCTTGGTCGTGCAGCGGTTGACGGCGCGGTTGAGCAGATTTCCGACACCGCGGGTTGCCGTCGAAACCAGCCGGGAGGACTGGGATTTCAAGAATCCGTTCGAACCGTCGACACCGGTCGACGGTGGCGATTCGGAAACGACGATGCCGACGGCCGAAGCGGTGTGGACCAAGGCGAAGTCGGCGGCCATCACGCGGGCGGGGTTGCTGACCGGATTGGCCGGCGCCGCCGCCGTGTATGTGACGTTGTTGCTGCACGCTGCGCCGGTGGACTGGCCGGTGGTCGCGTTCGGGTTGGCCGCTGCGTTGGTGCTGGCCTTGCACGGCAGGACCTTCCGCACCTGGTTCGAACGCGCCGCGCTGGCGGTGCCGGCCGTCACGATCCTGGTGGGCATCGGCGAAACCGCGCAGCACGGGCCGCCGCCGATGCCGGTGGCCGCCCTCGGCGTGCTGCTGGCGGTGGCGATCGGTGCCGCGTTGGCCGGGTTGCGGGTGTCCGGTGACGGGTCGCCGTCTCGAACGACGACATTGCTCGCTTATCTGCAGTACCTGGCGGTTGCATCGCTGATCCCGCTGGCGCTGTGGGTGGTGGGCCTCTACCAGCGGCTTGGCTTCTGATGAAGCGCGTCGGCGCGGTGCTGGGCGTATTGCTGGTGCTCTCGGCAATGAATCCCGCGGTTGCCCAGGCGATACAGCCGCCCGTGGTGCAACCGGGGCCGCCGCCTGACGGGCCACTCGGGCCGCCCGAGACGACGGAACTCAAAGCGATCTGCGGTGTGCCGACCGGGGTCTTGCCGCAGTCGGATTTCAGCCTCCAGCCCGGCGCCGAGGCGATGCTCGACTTCACCGCCGCGTGGCGGTTCTCACGTGGTGCGGGACAGACGGTCGCCGTGATCGACACCGGCGTCAACCGGCACCCGCGGTTGCCGCTGCTGCAGGGGGGCGGCGACTACGTCTCGAATTCCGACGGCCTGCAGGATTGCGACGCCCACGGAACGCTGGTGGCCGGGATCATCGCCGCCCAGCCCAGCCCCGCCGACGGCTTCGCGGGGGTGGCACCGGAAGCGACCATCCTGTCGATCCGGCAGAACAGCACCGTGTACGGCCCGAAGGAGGGCGGCTCAGCGCAGACCAACGATCCCAACGCGACGTCGCCCGGATACGGCAACACGCTGACTCTGGCGTACGCCGTCACCCGCGCGGTCAACCTGGGTGCCACCGTGATCAATCTCTCCGAGGTGGCCTGCACCCCGGTCGGCGGCGGTCTCGACGACGCGGCGTTGGGGCGCGCGGTTCGGTATGCCTTCGAGCGCAACGTGGTGGTGGTGGCCGCGGCCGGCAACTTCAGCAATCAGGGATTGTGCAAGACCCAGAACGCGATGCCTGACCCGAACATGCCGCTGCGCAGCGGTTGGGATTTGGTGCGGACCATCGCCAGCCCGGCATGGTTCAGCGACTACGTGTTGACCGTCGGGGCGTTGACGACGTCGGGTGAACCCGCCGATTTCAGCTTGCGCGGGCCGTGGGTGGGCGTCGCGGCGCCGGGCGAAAGGATCGAGTCGCTGGACTCCAACGGGCCCGGACTGATCAACGCGGTCTTGGGTCAGCAGGGTTTGTCGCCGATCAACGGCACGAGTTTCGCCGCGCCGTTCGTCTCCGGGGTGGCGGCCCTGATCCGGTCCCGCTTCCCCGAACTGAGCGCCGCTCAGGTGATCGATCTGATCAAACGCACCGCGCATACACCCGGGGCGGGTCCCAACGAGGCCACCGGCTACGGGGTGATCGACCCGGTCGCGGCGCTGACCTACCGTCTTCCCGCGTCCGACCAAATGCCCAATCCGGAACGGGCGACACCCATCGCCGGTCGGCCACCGCGCGACCCGGGCAGTCACCGCGCCCAGATCATCGTGCTGTCGGTCACCGCAGGCGCGGTGGCGTTGGCCGGGGTGGCGTGCGCGCTGGCAGTGGCCCGCCGACGTCGCGAAGCACGGACGGATCCCGAACCGGTCGACGCGGTGCATTAGGCATGTCATCGGCCGGCATCGCGGTTCGTGCGTCGCGCGGATGTCTGGCAGCGTCCAACTGAGAATTAACCGTTTGACGCTACGTACGATTGACTACGGCGTGTCGCGTATTCACCAAATGGAAAGGGGGGACGACAGTGGCTGACCGAACGCCGAAGCAGAAGCCGGCGGCCGAAGAGCGTGGGTCACTGGCGCAGCCTCCCTGGCTGACCGGTGAAACGACGCAGCAGCGGCGTGTTCCCCCCGGCCGTGGCAAACAGGACGACGACGGCGAGCAGTCCACCAGGTCCCGCACGCGGCGCAAACCCAAGGAACCTGTTCGCGAACAGGAACCGGACCCGGTTTCACGTACCGAACCGCATGCCGCGCCGCCGCCAGACCCCGAAGACGTTGTACCGCCGCGGCCCGCGCGGGTCTCGGTCCGACGGAACCGTTTCGGCGCCGAGGAGGATTCCGGCTTACCCACGCCGCCGGTCGCGGACGACGCCGACGTGGCGGCGCCCCAGTCAGGTGCGTCGGGTCGGCATTCTGTGGAAGCGCGGATAGCCGATCCACCCGACTCCCCGGCCTTCCAAGCGTCCAATCTCCCGGCCGCGTCCGAGCTTTCGAGGCACGCGGCGCCCGGCCCCGCGTCGCCGAGACCCGAGTCTGAGCCGGAAAATCCGGCGGAAGCTGAACCTTCCGTTGATGTTTCGACTCAGACAGTTTTTGCGCGCGAGGCAGCCCCCGAATCGCTGGTTGAACCCGAGCCACCTGGTTCGAGTCCGGAGTCTTCGGCGCCCGACCGGCCGACAGCTGACGAGGCCACAGCGGGCGAACTCGACGAGATCGAATCGAGGGCGGCGGCGCTCCTCGAACAGATGCAGGCCAAGCGGGCACAGGTAGCGCAGACGGCGCGAGACCCCGAGATCGAAGAGGCAGTCGACCCGCAGCCGGACGTCGTTGTCGAAGATTGGCTGTCGACCGACGTCGAGGTAACCGAAGTTGCGGCGCCTCAAGATGATTGGCTCACCGAAGTCCATGAGCCGTCCGCAGTGGACCACGTGCAGGCCGCCGGCCACGGCGCGACCGTCGCGGAGCCCAAGGAGTGGCGATGGAACGACCTGCTGGATGATGTGGCCACGTCGGCGGAGCCGGTCGGTCAGCATCAACTTGCCGAGCCGACCGCTCAGACCGGACCGGAGTCGGACCACGCACAAGAATCGTCGCCGGAGCTTCGTGGCCCGACGGTGCCACCGCGACAGGTGGCGGGTCCGGGCACGCTGCCGGGGACCGAAGACACCCATGGGGCTCCCCAGCAACCGCCGCCCGCCTCCCCGACCCAGCTCGGACCGGCCGGTCCGCGGGTGCGGCGCGGTGGCGCACCGCCGTTCCCCCCGCCGCCACCACCCCCGCCGGGGCCGTTCCCGCCTCCGCCGTGGTGGCCCGGACCGCCGCCCGGGCGGCGCGTACCCCGCACGCAGCAGTCACCGGCCAACCGACCGCCGCGTCCCGGAGCGCCGCCGGCCCCACTGGGCCCGCCTCCGAACTATCAGCCGTTCCAGGTGCCGCCGCCCATCGACGAGGCCGAGGTGGCCAACCTGGACCGGTTCGCGCCGCCGTCGGGCTGGCGCCGTGCGGTGCACAAGGCGACCGCGGGACATCTCAACCCCGGAGCGTCCCGCAAGGAGCGTCGGCACGAGCATCTGCTGGCCGAGATCCGGCAGCCGATCGTCGGTGACTTCCGCATCGCGGTGTTGTCGATCAAGGGCGGAGTGGGTAAGACCACCACCACATTCGGGTTGGGTTCGGCCTTGGCGACGGTGCGACATGACCGGGTGATCGCCGTGGACGCCAATCCCGACCGCGGCACGCTGGGCGAACGAGTCGGTGACGTCTCCACCCGCTCGACCGTGCGCGACCTGCTCGCGGATCCCGACATCAACCGCTACGCCGACGTCCGCAACCACACCTTGATGGCCACCAGCCGGCTGGAAGTACTTGCCAGCGAACAGGATCCGGCTGTCTCGGAGATCTTCGGCGCGGACGACTACCGGCGTACCGTCGACATCCTTCGGCACTTCTACAACATCATCCTGACCGACTGCGGAACCGGCATCATGCATTCGGCGATGTCGGCTGTACTCGATCTGGCGCACACCATCGTGCTGGTCAGCTCACCTGCCATCGACGCCGCGCGCAGCGCCTCGGCGACCTTGGATTGGCTTATGCAGCATGGACATTCGGGCCTGGTTCGGGAAGCGCACGTGGTGCTCAGTGCTTCGCGGCCGGGATCGGCGGCACTCAAGCTGGACAAGGTGTACGAGCATTTCCAAACCCGCTGTCGCTCAATTCATTTGATCCCGTTCGACCCACATCTGGCCGAAGGTGCCGACGTCGATTTCGACCGGCTGCGCCCTGCGACCAGGCAGGCGTACCTGGAACTGGCCGGGTCGGTGTCGGAGAACTTCGGACGGTTGAGGGGCGCGCGGGAGCAGGTGTAGCGGTCGCCTCGCTCAGTCGAAGATGTCGGTGCCGCTGTCGTGGGCCGGTGGTGGGTCGACGGCGGGGTGGCGTTGGCGGAATTGTGCGGAGAGTTGGCTGCTGACTTGTGCGGTGGGTGTGCTGGCGGGTGCGGTGAGGATGTGGTTGTCGTCGGCGACGTAGTAGTGGGTGTCGAGAGGGTGGGTTGTGGCCATTTGCCAGCCGTCGCGGAGTCGGGTGGGGCGCAGGTCTGTGGTGGGGTAGGTCGGGTCGTGGGTGTTCAGGTAATCCCGCAGGGTGGCTAGTGCTTGTCCGGGGGGTAGGTAGGGGCTGTCGGCGGGGGAGGGGAAGTAGTAGATCTGGTCGGCGGTGGGGACGGCGTAGCCGGCGCCGGTGAGGTCGCGTACGGGTTTGAGGTAGCCGTCGATGAGGTGGTAGGGGACGATCGCCATGGTGAGGCGCGCGGCTTCGAGGATGTCGATGGTGGCCCAGATGTCACCGGGACCGAGTATCTCCACGTTTGGGAAGTGTCCTAGTTCGTCGCGTGTCGGAGCGGGCGGTTCGGGCGTCGTGGGACTTTTCCGGCGACCGCCGTCGAGGCTGAGTCGTAGCGTTGGTCCGTCGATCCGCCGGATCGAGTACGGGTTGCCTTTGTACCAGCAGGTGGTGATTACCTTGTAGAACGCATGCACTTCCGATTCCGGTATCGCCTTAAAGGCAGTGGACTGTACGAAGGAGCGGCTCGAATCCTTGGGCTCGAATCCGGGTGGGATCGATTGTCCCGGGGAGACGATCAATTTGACCCGCGAGGCATTGATATCGCAGCGGAATATTCGCCCCTGGTAGTTGCAGTAGAGATCGCGCGGCAGCAACTGTGTGCCGTCCAGACGTAGCGGGTGCTGTGGTGTGGGGGCAGCAGGGCTGCCGAATACTTCGTCGGCGACGGCGCTGACTTGCGCGGCCGTGACCTGGCGAGGTGCGAAGTCCTGTTCCCGCAGATAGTCGAGGAACTGTGTTCCCGGGCTGAGGTGGTAGTGGCGTACGTAGTAGGTGACGGCGTCGTCCCAGCGCCATATCCCGTCGGTGCGTTGGGTCAGGGGCACTTGTGCTGCGGTGTTGTCGGACCACGGATCGGGCATCCGGGCGGTGGTGCGGGCCACCACTGCTCCGGCGTCGAGATAGTCGGCGACGCGCAGCGCGTCCTGTGCGGACAGTCGGGGTAGCGACTCGTCGGGGGCGACGCCGGAGGGGCTGCCCGGTTCGGGCCGCCATACCGACAGTGCGCGGGTTCCTTCACGAGGGAGTAGTCCCGCTGCCTTCCTGCCGGCCGTAGTGAGGTTCAGCCACGTCTGATATTCCCAGGCGTCCGGGTCCGCCCATTGGCCGACGATCCGGTCGGCCAGCTGCTGCATCACCGAGTCCAGCCCGCCCGGCCATACCAGGAACCCAGAGTCGTCTGGTCCCGGGATATCACCGAGTTCTACCAGACCGTCTTCAAGTAACGAGCGGATAGTGGTCAGCATCAGTTGCTGCCGCTCGGCCGGTGCGGCCGGGAGCCAGCGGCGGTCGAGTTGGCCACGCACGTCCGCCATCGATACCCAGTCAGACTGACCGAGTGCCAGGATGTCGCCGCGTAGCAGGGCTTGTGGCGTCGCCGCCGGTTCGGTCATTGCTTCGTGCTCCCGTCGTGCTCGCCTGCCATCATTTCAGTGCTCGCAGACTTCGCGCCGGTTTCCCTGACGATCCTCAGGGACCTGCTGCGACGCAAGTCAACCACCACGACCCTCGGTCTCCTGCCACTGTGTTTGCCGCCCCGCAGTTCCGGTTGCGGTCGACGGCGCACAATCGGCGGGCTCGGCGTCGCCCCGTGCCGTTTTCGGCCCAGGAACGTTCGGCTCGGCGCCCAACTCGCGATTGATATGCACCTTCCAATGTTCGGTGCCGGTGGGGCCGTGCAGATCAATGTCGAGCGCCGGCTTGCCCGTCGAGCCCGCCGCGCGGCGTTCGCCGACTTTGCTGCCGTCGGGGAGGTCAGTCCACGCGCCCTTGGCTGGGTCTCCATAGCGGTTGCGGCCCTCGGTACCGCCCTGAGCCATCCACTTCACGAGTTGCTCCAGGCCATCGAGGGAGCGCACCAGGCGGATACCCTCTCGCGATCCCTCGGGCAGTTGGTCGAGTACGCCCCGGATGTCGGCGGCGCTCGGTCCGGACATCGCTGGAGCTGCTAGGACGGGAGGGGTTTCCGGGGACTCCTCGGGCTGATGATCTATCACGGCCTGTGCCGCGCCGTCATTGTGTTCCGACGTGCCCGTTGTCTCGTCGAAGGGCAACTTCTCAGCTGACGCCGACGCCTGCGTCGGCTCCTCGTGTCTTTCGGTTGGTGGTCGCAGATCCTGAACCACGTGACGCTGGGCACTGTCGGTGTGGGTTTCTCCAAATCCGGGGTTGGTTTGACGCAGAGCAGGGTCGGTGCGCTTCAGTGGGGCCCCAAGAGAAGGAACTCCGCGGTGATGCGGTGTGCCCCGAAGTCGTGCATCGCCGGGTCGACACCCAGACCGATCCCGAAGAACCGGCCGTTCGGATCGCCGCCGAGGCGGCGAACTGATACTTCGAGTAGGCATCGAAGGCCCGCGACGCAAAGTCGAGCGGACGCAGCCGGAACGCCGACCCGGGTGTGCGTCCGCCCAGGGCGGTGACCGGATCCCGCGATGAGGACGCGACGAACACGTTGTCGCCGACGTTGAAGTCGCTGGCATGGCGCTGCGGCCCGGCGCCGGGAGACCCCAGCAGGGTGACCGTCTGTACCACGTCGCCCAGCCGGCCGTGCTGGCCGGCGTAGCTCGTAGTGGTCGACCCATAGGAATGCCCGAACAGGTGATTGGTCGAGAAGTGTTCGCCAGCAACCGAACTGGCGTCGCGGGCGGCGTTGAACGCGGTGAGGTCGCCGTGCAGGATGTTGCCGCCGTCGCGGGCCAACCCGTGGGAGGCGACCCGCCAGGATCCCAGCCCGCTGGGTGCGTCGTAGCCGATCCAGGCGATGGACGCCGCTGTGAGGTCGGGACTCTCCATCCGGACCGACTGCAGATGGTGGATCGCGTTGGTCAGGTTGCCGCCGAGGCTGTCGATCGTGGTCGTCAAGCCCGGGATATGCCAGGACACCGAGTCCGCGTGATACGGATCGTGGCCGACGCTGACCACCATCCGGTCGTCGCCGTGGAAGACGTGCGGGTCGAACGCGAGGATGTGCACCTCGCCGCCGAGTTCCGCGGCTCTGGTTCTCGCCTCGTCGAGTGCACGGTGAATCTCGTTGTAGCGCTTGAGTTCTTTCTTCTCGGGTCGGCTCAGGTGCTCGCCGGCGTCCTTGCGGGACTGCAAATCGTCATGCTGTCGCGAGAGTGCCTGCTCGTTTGCTTCGGTACGCGCCCAGGCCGCAATGCCCTCGGCATTACCGATCTCGCGCGGATAGGTGTCGATCAGCGCGCGTTGTTCCTCACCGCTGAGCCCGCGCCACCATGTCGCGTTGTCCTTCGCGCGCTGTTCGCCGAACGTCTTGTCGGCCAGATGATGGCGGATCTCGCTGGTATGCACCGGCGGAATCCGTTTCCACAACGCCTCGTTCGCGATTCGCTCGCTGCGCTGGGGGTCGGGGTGCGAGGGAACATAACGGCCGCGGTCACCAGGATCGTGCGGGCCGCCACCGCCGCCGTCGTCGTCGCCGGAATGGGGGCCGTGTCCCGGCCCCGGTCGATGGGGCGCAGGTGGCTCGCCGCCGTCTGAACCTGCGGTGCCGGCCGCGGGCCGTGCGGCTGCTTCTCGTCCCGAATCGGGATGTGCACCAACATGTTCGGTAGTTCGCGGCGTCTGCGGTGCATCGATGCGCGCCTGGGCGGCCATCGAATGAGGCTGGCCGGCAGCGACGTCCGGCAACACTGGACCGACGACGATCGGCGGCAGTGTCCCGCCGTAGGGTGCCTCGGCATCGCGATGTTCAGCGGCGTGCTGTGATGTCGCTTCGTGCTCCGGGGCGGCGTGCTCGCGAGCCGACTCGGTACTGGGCCGCACCGATCCCTCGTCGTGCCTGGCCCCCGCGGACCGCAGATTCTCGGGATGCTCGATATCGGGCCGGTCATGTTGGGGGGGTTGGCTCCGCCGCGCGGTGCTCGGTGCGTCGTGCGGGGTGCTCGGTTTCGGCCGGGGAGTGGACGGAGCGGGCCAGCGGATCGCTGGGTGTGCTCGGCCGTGCGTTGTCCGGACCCGGCTGTTCCTCGCGTGGCCGGGGGTGGGTTGCCTCGGCGGGCGAGTGCCCATCGGTGCTCCGGGGAGCGACGGGTCGCGTCTGGGTCGGCGACGCGCCACGCGCGGTTTCGGCCGCTTCGCGCGCCGAGGGGCCATGGCTGACAACCGAATCCGCGCTGCGCGCGATCGGTGCGCCGGCCGGGTGCGTCGCCGAGACCGCCGCGCGCGGCTCGGAGACCGAGGAGCGAGCAGCCGGTGGCGGCGAGGCGCCCTCGGAGGTGGCGCCGTGGCTGGGCGCCGAGCTTGTCGACGCCGCTGCGGTAGGCGTCGGCCCCGCCGATCCGGCGGCAGGCGCTGGCGTCGTCGACATCGGGCTCGACCCTGGTTCGGTGCCCACCGCTGTTGTGCTCGCCTGCGGCGTCGCTGTGGCGTCCACGGGCGGATGCGTCGTGGTGTTGGTGGCCGGGCCAGGGGCCGCCGCGTCGGGGTGGGTGCCGCCCGACGGTGTCGCATCGCCGACGGGTGTGCTGGTCGGGTGTTGGGTTTCGACGGTGCCGGCATGCTGCCCGGGTACGGCTGGGTGCCCTTTTTCGGATCCGGAGAATCCTTGGGGTGCAGCAGAACTCGCGGGGGCAGCGGACGCTTGGTGTGTCGCAGGGCTGGGGTCGGATGCGGGTTGTGTCGGGGCATCGGGCGTACGGGGCGCGTTGGTGGCAAAACTGCTGGTGGGGCGCCCGCCAGCGCGGTTATTTTGGCGTGAGTAGAAAGAGTTTCAGGGCACGATTTGGGGTTTCGCCCAGTGCAACCCCGGCAGCAGGGTGGTCACCTAGCCTGGGTGGGTGGCTGCAGACGGTGGGGGAGTCCCGGTTGCTGATCGGGGTTTGATCGAGGATGCGGTCCGGTTGTTGCTCGCGCAGGCGCCGTCGGGGTGGCAACGGTTGCGGGGCGAGTTCGAACCGGCGTCCCAGCCTGCCGTTGCCCAGGTGTCGGTGATGACCGAGGACGGTCAGCAGCCCCTGAGTGTGTCTGCCGGCGTCCTCAGCATTCTGGCCGAGCATCGGCGTCGGGCGTCGGCGGCGGGAACGCCATGGCGGCGACTGGTCGTGGATTGTCATGCCGATGGTCGGCTGTCCGTTCGCACCGAGCCCGATGTAGTCGCACCATGTGTGCAGCCGGGGTCGGGTGCGCCGGCAGCGGCGGGTGATTGCCGCAGGCTGCGTCGTGCGTTGATGGTCGTCGCGTTGGTCTGTTCGGCTGCCGCTGGTGTGGTTTTTGTGCTGGGGTGGACATGGTCGCCGCCGCCACGGGCCGACGTGATTTCGGTGCTCCCCCCGCCGGCGCGGGAGCGCCCAGCCTATGACGTGGTGTGGCGTTGGCTCGACGCCGAGAATCGCGGCGACGCGGCCGGAATGCGGGCCGTGGTGTGTACGAACCCGACGCCCAGGGTGTTGGAATTGATCGAGGCGGTCGAGCAGGGCCAGCACAACGACATCGTCTTCCCGGACGTCTTCACCGAATTCGACGATCAGAAGGCCGAGATTTGGGTGACGATCGCGGTGCGCGTCCGGCCGCTCAACGACCGCATGAGGTCCCGTGTGGAGGCGGCCCAGAAGAGTGGCGGCTTCTTCCTGGAGCGGTTCACCCTTGCCGATGAGAACGGTCAGTTGAAGGTGTGTGACGACAGTGACTGAGGGTTCGGTCGGGAGTCGTTCGTTGATCGAGGACGCGGTAGGACTGCTGCTGGCGGAGGCGCCCACCGGGTGGATTCGGCTGGTGGCCGAGGTCGAGCCGTCGTCAACACCGCCCGCGGCGGAGGCTTTTGTGACGACTGCGGCCGGGCAGTATCCGTTGCAGGTGCCGCCGGCCGCGGTGTCGTTGGTGGCGGAATACCAGCGACGAGCGATCGATTCGGGCGCGGTGTGGCGCCGAGCGATCATAGACGTCGACAACACCGGGCGTTTGCAGTTGCGCACGGAACCGCTCATGGCGACCGATGCCGGCGCCGCGCCCGCGTCGACAACCGCGGCGACAGGTGCCCCTGCCGTCCTGGCCCAAGCCCCACAGTCAAAACTGCAACGTCGGGCTCGGATCGTCCTGGGCTTGTGGGCGCTGGCTGCCGCCGTGTCGGTCGCCGTCCTGGTGGTTGCCATCATCGGCCGTGACCGGGGTACCGGGCCGACGTTGCGGGCGATGGCGGCCAGTGAGTCGATGTCCGACGAGCAGGCACACGCTGTTGCCAACAACACGGTGCGAGTGTGGGTGCGGGAGCGCAATGCCGGGCATGCAGCCAATTTGCGGGTCCTGTCGTGTCCACCGGATATGAGGCGGGGCACGTTGGCGACGGAGTTCGGAATTCTCGACCGGGGAGAGCGCGGCGTGTACGTGGATCTCAACGCCACGGGGACGTTCAGTCGTTTCGGTCCGGTGTGGACGTTGAGCACGCACTTCCGTCATGCCAGCGCGGTCTTTGCACTCAGGATCCTCGATGGGGAGTTGCGTGTCTGTGACATCAATGCTGCGCCGATCCCATGACGATTCGATGACCAGCGAGGAGCCTTCGTGACAGGTCCGCAGATTCCTCCGGGTGGTTTCCGGTGGGAGGAGCCCGAACCGGGTGGACCACCAGCCGCGGCTGCACAGACGCAGCCGCTGCAATCGATCAGCGAGGCAGCACCAAGGAGGCGTCGGCGGTGGTGGATCGTGGCATCACTGGCTGCGGTA
This sequence comes from Mycobacterium sp. NGS67, assembly GCF_059812185.1. NCBI lineage: Bacteria > Bacillati > Actinomycetota > Actinomycetes > Mycobacteriales > Mycobacteriaceae > Mycobacterium > Mycobacterium sp. NGS67. The sequence goes on along the minus strand of NZ_JCALCF010000016.1, from coordinate 3,047 downwards.
GCTGCCCTGGCCGCCGGCCTGATTCTGGTGTGGGCCAGGCCGTGGTCGGGGGAGCACGGCCGTGCGCTGAGCACCGACGCCCAGGGGCAGCCACAAACTTGGACGGCAGGTACTCCCAAGGACCTGTTGGTTCCATACTCGTTGAACCGTCAGCCGGTGCCAGGCTGGCGGGCGAGCACGGCTGATATCGGACTGGCGCAGGGCATCCACGTCGGTGACCTGTTCGCCAGCATCGGCGCGAAGGCGTACTTCGTCACATCCCATTGCGACGATGGGTCATGCTCGCACCCCAGGGGCTGGGTGTACGGGCTGGACACCAGCACCGGTAAACGGCTGTTCGCGCCCGTGCTGATGGACGGTTTCTACGGCGGTGCCACCGCCTGCTACACCAACGGTCCTTCGGCGGCGTTGTGTCTGACCGAGAGATATCTGCCGAACCTGCCCCAGCTGGTCTGGGTGATCGACCTTGACCGCGGCGTGGTGACTCACAGCGGGCCGACAGAGCTCCATCCACAGGCCGTTTACGGCACGGGGCCAAAGGTTCGTGCGGTGGGTAACAATCAGGGTGAGACCCGGTTGATTGCCACCGTCGACGGTAAGGGCGCGTACGGTATCGGGTCCCACGCGGAACTGACGTGGTTTGTTCCCGGCAACGGCAACGTGCCGGTCCTTGGATATCTCACGGCCAGCGACATTCCACCGGTGACGCTCGCGCTGCAGGCCCGCAATCTTGACGATCGGTCCGGTCCCAGGGATCGAGTGTTCTCGGTGATCGATGGCAAGGATGTCACCTCGCGTGTGCCGGCGGGCGTGGCGATTGATCATGCTGCGGTGTACAACGGCGGCTTCGCCTATCACTACCAGGAGGGTGCCTCACAGGGTGTCATGTTCTTCGACACCGAGGGCCGGGAGCTTGCCCGCCAGGAGTTGGGGTTCGCGGCTCCATTGCAGAATGCGGCCCTGCCGACCTTCGTGATCAACCCGCTGTCGAAGCCGGAATGGGTGGTGTACACCGGCGACGGGAGGCTGCTCGCCCGGATGCCGGGTGATCCGCTGGCTGCCGAATTCCAGACGATCGGCTCCAAGCTCTACATCAAGCGAGGCCCTAGCGGGCCCGAGGAGAGTTGGCAGCAGTGGGATCTGCTGACGGGCAATCCTGGGCCTACTTGCAAGATGCACCTTGGGTCCGCCTATGTGGCCTCGGATGGGAATGTCATTGTCAGCCGGAATTCAGATCGAGTCGTAGCCGTGGACGCCTCAACGTGTCAGGTGCTATGGGAAACGCCTTCGGAGCCTGACGATGAACGGGTGGTCATCTGGAAAGTCGCCGGCGGTCTGCTGGAACGGACCCGACGCAGCGACAGCGTGACCTCACTGGGTCCGGCGGCATGATTTGGTGGTCACCGTCGACCTGACGAAGTCCCGGGTCGGTCCGTCCCGATCTCCGAAACCCGACCACACCACGGGACTTACCCAGCCGTAGGACTGTGAGCTGTGGTCTTGGGTGCTTGTTGGCGCGGATTTGCGCACTAGCATAGCTAGCCGGCGTTGCACCTGTGCGACATCGTCAGCGGGTGCTGGGTGCCAGCGGCTGGGGTCGTTCAGCGACGGGTTGGGGGTGCGCACACTGCAGCCTCGGTGTGCGCACGCCGTCGGGCGTGAAGCCGTTCCACCGACCGTCGGGCGGAATGCGCGGCGTCAGCTCGTCCTTGGGGCCGCGTTCGACGCCGGTCACTACTGGTTCGCGGCTATCCCGGGAAAGTCCAGATGGGATGGTCGGGGGTATCAGCGGCTGCCATCCGCGCCGTTGCTGGTGTGTCGGCCAGTACGGGGTCAGCATCGCGAGGGATTGTCACTCACCGCCCCGGCTCGGCGGACCAGCGGTTCATCGTTATCACTGTTCGTTGCGGGTGGCGCGCCATCCAATCAGCGTAGGTTCCACCCCACACACCGCCCGATCTCATACAGCGCTTCCGGGGAGAGCTGCGGGTGGTGGGTGTGGAATCGCCGAAGGATGTCGTTGACGCCCTGTTCCAGTGTCAAGTCGCCCCATTCGATGGGTGTCCTGACAGCCTCGCGAACCAGTTCGGAAACGGCCTGGAAGAGAACCTTCGCCCGGGCCTCACCGAACTGTTCGGCGAGTTTGTCGGCATTGATGCGGGGAATTTTGGAACCATTGATCGCGACGATCACGGCCATGTTGAGGGTGTCGGTATCCACTGATGCGACGACGGGTTTGGTCCCATCCTCGTTTATCCACTGGGCACACCAGCGATCCAAGACTGCTCTCGCCGATTCGGCGTCGATTTCAACGTGATCGGTGTCGGTGCTGCCGCGCAGATAGTAGCGGCGCAGGTAATCGGTCGGGTGCCAAGCCATGTCGCGCTGGAACGTCTCGTCGACCGGAGGCTCGGTGTGAATCCGGCGGACAATCCCGATCGGCTGGTCGGGAGTACCGCCGTCATCGAGGACCGCGTAATAGGTAATCCGCGGCTCGGTCATGGCCAATCTCCTTTATGGGCATCGTATCCCGGCTTCGACAGTCGCCGACGGCCAGTAGGCTTACCGATAGCCGATGCAGCGGGCAGTATCCGATCGTGCGCTTGGAGTTCCTCAACTTCCTGTCTCGCTGGGACGAACCCATCGACTCGGTGGCCGTGCCGGAAGACTACTACGGCGAATACGCAGGCCAGCTACCGCAGCTCATGCTCGACATGTGGCGAGAGATCGGCTTCGCCGGCTACCGGCGACGGCCTGCTGTGGGTGTGTGACCCCAGCCTGGCAACCCGTCGTCGACACCTGGCTGGACGGACTCGATCTGCCAGAGTTGTAGGTCGGCAACCAGATCCCCTCTTCCGCACCGCCTACGGCAAGATCTATTGCTGCACACCGGGACTCGGCCTCGCGACCACGATCACACCCCTGGCATCCATGATCACACTGGCACGACCGGACCCGGTGCCCGGCCAAAATGGATCGATATGCCGCCCACCACAACCGCCGCCGCCCCGCCGCATCCACCGTCACCAAATACCGCATCACACAAC
>NZ_JCALCF010000015.1:0-130144 GCF_059812185.1 Mycobacterium sp. NGS67 | reverse complement strand
AGGTGCGCTGCAGGAGGTAGTGGCGGCCGGGATTCTTGCCGTTGTGATCCAGGGACGGTTCGTCGCCGGAGGACACCAGCGTCCAGGCGGGGGCGAAACGTCGCTGGATCTCGGGTAAGTCGATCCCACGCACTCCCGGCGAACGACCGGGGATCATCGCCATGATGAGTAGGCGGGAGCCCGTCGTCGCCACTGCCGTGACCTCACGCACGTAGGCGTCGCGGTCGTCGTCGTTCATGCCGTGTAGGCAGCCGTTGTCGACGACCAACGCGAAGTCCCGGCCCACGCGCGCCGAACTCAGCCGGGTGACGTCGGCGCGGACGAAGTTGACGTCGACACCGGCGGCCCTGGCTTTGACGCGGGCCTTGGCGAGAGCCTGTGGCACGTAGTCCACTCCGGTCGCCCGCCATCCGTGCCGGGCCAGATAGATGGAGTTGTCGCCGGTGCCGCAGCCGATGTCGAGCGCGGTGCCGGAAGCAATTGCGTTGTCTTCGACCAGCTCTCGGAGTTTTGCTGCGATGGGGTGCCCGTCCCACGGGACGAACCCGAGCCGGTAGAATGTCCGGTATTGCAGATGTTTGAGCCGGTGACTGAGCGCCATGACTTTGGCTATGAGGCGGCGGCGGCCAGACGCCGCCATTGTTCCCGCGGGAACGACCTGGGGTCGGCTTGGAGCACCTGGACGCAGACATGATCGGCGCCGGCCGACCTGTGCTCGGCGACCCTGCGCAGGATCGCCTCCTCGTCGCCCCACACGATGAGCGCATCGAAGAACCGATCGCTGATCTGCGACAGGTCGTCTTCGGAGAACCCGCTGCGACGCATGTTGTTGGCATAGTTCGGCATCGCCAAATAGCCGCGCAGCCAATCGGTTCCGATACTGCGCGCCGCGTCGGCGTCGTCGGTGAGGATCGCGGTCTGCTCGGGCAACAGCAACGGTCCCTCGCCCAGCGTCGCACGCGCAGAAGCGGTGTGTTCGGGAGTGACGAGGTAGGGGTGGGCGCCGCGGGCGCGGGTCGCCGACAGCTGCAGCATCTTGGGGCCCAGCGCGGCCAGCACCCGGCTCTCGACGGGCACCGGGTGCGCTGCCGCGTCCAATTCGTCCAGGAACGAGGCCGTCGCCGCGAGCGGTTTGCGGTACCGGCCAGGATTGCCGGCGTCGATCAACGGGGCATGACTGACTCCGATGCCGAGCAGAAAACGATCCCCATGCTCGGCGACAAGCCGGGCATGGGCTGCGGCAACGTCGTCGGGGGAGTTCATCCACAGATTGAGAATTCCGGTGGCGATCACCGTGCGTTCGGTCGCAGCGAGTAGGCGTTCCACCGCCTCGAGCACCGATCCGCTGACATCCGGAATCCACAGCGCCGCGAAACCGAGCTCGTCCAATTCCGCTGCGGCGTCGGCAGCTTCGGCGGCATCACCGTAGCGCAGTTGACTGCTCCACACTCCTACACCGGACAGTTCCACTCGGCTCATCCTTTCTTCCGCGACCCTGGTTCCATGGTGCCAAACGGATAATCCCGGCTCGTGGCATGGGGCCACCCGCGCAGGTCTAGAGTCCGTCCTATGCGCTTCGGTCTTTTCATCCCGCAGGGCTGGCGGATGGATCTCGTCGGCATCGAACCCGAACGGCACTGGGCGGTGATGCGCGACCTGGCCACCTATGCAGACGGCGGGGCCTGGGATTCGTTGTGGGTGTACGACCACTTCCACACGGTGCCGCTGCCCACGGACGAAGCCACCCACGAAGCATGGACGCTGATGGCCGCCTACGCCGCCGTCACCTCGCGAATCAAGCTCGGCCAGATGTGCACCGCGATGAGCTACCGCAACCCGGTCTATCTGGCCAAGGTGGCGGCCACCACCGACGTCATCTCGGGCGGGCGTGTCCAGATGGGCATCGGCGCGGGTTGGTACGAACACGAATGGCGCGCTTACGGTTACGGTTTCCCCTCGGCGGGAGCGCGGCTGGCCAGGCTGGACGAGGGCGTGCAGATCATGCGCGACGCCTGGCGTGACGGCAAGGTCAGTTTCGACGGCAGGCACTATCAGGTAGACGGCGCGATCGTCGCACCGAAGCCGCTGCAGGACAATGGTATTCCGTTGTGGATCGCGGGCGGCGGGGAAAAGAAGACACTGCGGATCGCCGCGCAGTACGCGCAATACACCAACTTCACTCCGGAACTCGAAGCGTTCGCGCACAAGTCCGAGGTACTTGCCGAGCACTGCCGCAACCTGGGCACCGACTTCGACGCGATCGTCCGGTCGGCCAACTTCACCACCGTCGTCGGGACCTCGGAGGCCGACGTCGCCGACCGCACCAAACGGGTGCGGGACCGATTGGCCGGCTATGTGCCTGAGGCGCTGGCGGATTCGATGGTCGGCGGCATCCCGGATTCGGCGTCCGGCACACCCGAGCAGGTCATCGAGCGGTTGACCAAGGTGCGCGACCTCGGGTGTGAATACGCGATCTGCTATTTCCCCGAGGCGGCTTACGACCGGTCCGGCATCGAGTTGTTCGAGCGCGAAGTGATTCCAGCGCTGAGTTAGTCACCGGTGCGCGTGAAGGTCTGGGTGAAGTCGGTGTTCACCGCGCACGCGCCGGTCTGCTCCTGGTGCCCGTTTCCGCTCAGCGACGGGATGGGATCCTGCGCCGGCGCGGGCAATGGAAACCGCGCGGTCACACTGAAATGCAGGGTGCCGCCGGCGGGACAGACGTAGTCAGCCTCTTCGCTCTGGGTCCAGCTGCCGCCGACGAACACCAGCGGTATGTCACTCGCGGGTCCGTGCAAATAGCTCATGCACCGTTCGCCGGTGCGCACGCATCTGGTGGTGACGGTCTGCTCTTCGGCCTGGCCGGGCGTCCCGTCGGGGTACCTCCGTTCGACGCGGTAGCGGCCCCGCAGCGCTTCGGCGGGCGAGGCCACCCGCGGCGGCAAAGTAGCGGGATCGGCCACTGCGCCGACGTCGACATCGCCGGTGCGGGTGAAGGTCACGGTCCGCTTGTACCGGCAGGTGTTGGCCGACGTCGCAGTGAACTCGCCGGACAGCGTGCCGTCGAGACCTGACTGCAGCACGAGAACCTGCCAGTATTCGGATGAGGTTCCACGACATTGTTCGGAGCCGAAAGAAACGGCGATCCAACGGCTTTGGACTTCGTCGAACACCAGATTCGCCGCGAAGACGACGTCGCCGCTGAGTTTGGTCGCCGTCGCGACACAGGCCGCGCCCCGGCATACCGAACGCAATCCGTAACTGGCCGTGCTCGGCGCCGGACCCTTGCCGTTGCCGTCGAGATCGGTGGCAACGGCGAAGTCGGCACGATAGGTCCCGTTCAACGGGCCGGGGGTGGGCGGGAGCGTGGTCGTCGTGGTCGGCATCGGGCTGACGGCGGGGGGTGTGACGGCAGGTGCGGGACTGTCCCGAAAGAGTCGGACCCCGACGAAGACGCCGGCGGCGATCAACAACGCCACGCCCGTCAGCGCCCCGATCAGGACCCGCGGGCGGCGCCGGGCCGGCGCGGCAACAGGAAGGGTTGGCGCGGCAACGGGAAGGGCCGGCGCGGTGGCGGTGAAGGCGGCCACCGCAGCGGCAGGTAGCTCGCCGCGCGCATACCGGCTCAGCTGAGCCGCGAAGTCGCCGCAACTGGCGTACCGGCTCCCCGGCTCTTTGGCCATGGCTTTCATGAACACCAGATCCAGCCCCGCCAAGTCAGGCCGCCGCACGCTGATCACCGGTGGCGGAGCGAACACATGCTGGGTGACCACCACAGTGGGATTGACATCCGGATAGGGCGGCTCACCGGTCAACGCGTGAAAGGCGGTGCAGGCCAACGCATACTGGTCGGCACGCCCGTCGACCGGATCGCCCCTGAGTTGCTCGGGAGCGGCGTAACTCACTGTGCCCACGGCCATGTCGGTCTCGGTCAGGCGGGCCGAATCGTCCATGCGGCGCGCGATCCCGAAATCGGACAGGTAGACGCGGCGGGCCTGTCCGCCGCCGGGCTCGGCGAGCAGGATGTTGGCCGGCTTGACGTCGCGGTGCAGCAAGCCGCGGTGATGGGCGTAGTCCAGCGCCGAAGCGACCGCGGCGACGATCGGCGTCACTTCGGCGACTGCCAAACCCCCGCAATGGCTTTCGTCCAGCATCCGGGCGAGGTCGGTGCCCGCCACGTAATCCATCGAAATCCAGAACTGGCCGTCGTGCTCGCCGCGGTCCTGGATCCCGACGATGTGCGGATGGGACAAACCGGCCGCCAGCTCGGCCTCGCGAATGAAGCGCGCCCGGTACTCGACGTCGTGGGTGAGCTCCAACGGCAGGACCTTCAGCGCGTCCTCGCGCGGCAACCGCGGGTGCGTCGCCAGATACACCGTGCCCATCCCGCCGGCACCCAGCACCCGCAGGATCGTGTATCCGGCGAACACCTGGCCAGCTTGCAGCACCATTTTGCTAATCGCCTGTGCGCGTCAATGTTTCGTCGAAGTCTATGCTGACCGCACAAGCCCGCGTCTGTACCCAGTGACCGTGGCCGGTGAGCGAAGGCAACGGATCCTCCACCGGTTGCGGCATCGGAAACGTCGCGTTGGCGTTCAAGGTCGCGGGGTTGCCGTCGGGACACTTGCCGGTGCTCGAGTCGGCCCAGGTCCAGTTGCCTCCGGCGAAAACCAATGGCACATCACCGGATTTGGAATGGAAATAGCTCATGCAGCGGTCACCGGTTCGCAGGCAGTTCGTGTCGATACCGGAGTTTCCCATCAGTTGCGGACTACCGCCGGCAAAGGTACGGGTGAGTTGGTAGTGACCGTGAAACGCCTCGGCCGCGGACGCCGACCGCGGTGGCAGCGTGGCCGGATCGGGCAGTCCGGCGTCGGCATCACCCGTGCGGGTGAAGGTGACGGCCCGCCGTTCCTGACAGTTGTTACGCGAGGTCCGGGTTTGCTCGCCGGTCAGTGTGCCGTCCGGACGCGCCTGCAGCCGGAAGACCTCCCAGATCTCTCCGGCTTTGTCACGGCATTGGGTCGTCGAGAGCGCCACCGCCACCCAGCTGCCCCGCACTTGGTCGAAGACCAACGTCGACGCGAAACTGCGCTCCCCGGTCAAGCGGGACGCCGTCGCCACGCATCCGGCCCCGCCGCACGTCGAGCGCACCCCATAGGTACCTGTCGACGGTTGCTCGTCGGGAACCTGGTTGCCGTCCAGATCGCCGACCGGGCCGAAATCGACGCGGTAGGTACCGGTGAACGGACCCACCGGCGCGGTGGTCGGGGCCGGCGGTGCGGGACTGCTCGCGCTTGGAGCGTTCGGGGCGGAGCGCGGTCGGGGCTGGTTCAGTTTGACGCCGACGAACACGCCGCCGACGATCAGCAACGCGACCGCCGTGAGGGCGGCGATCAGCACGGCCGGGCGTTGCCACCAGTGTTGCCGGGGCTGGGCCGGCAATGGCGGTAGAGCGATCGAAGGCTGGGTCTGCCTGGCGTGCAATGCAATTGGGGTGTCGTGGTGGTACGGGGTCAAGTGCGCGCTCAGTTGCGCGGCGAACTCGCTGCAACTGCTGAACCGGCCGGCGGGGTTCTTCGCCATGGCCCTGGCGAACACCGGGTCCAGTGCGCTGAGTTCCGGCCGGCGCGCACCGACCGAGGGAGGCGGGGCGCTGACGTGTTGGGTGATCACCACGGTCGGATTGCTGTGCGTGTAGGGCGGGGCGCCGGTCAGTAAGTGAAAGGCGCTGCACGCCAACGCGTATTGATCGGCACGGCCGTCGACGGCTTCGCCTTTGAGTTGTTCGGGTGCCGCGTAGGCGACGGTGCCCACGGCGAAGTTGGCGGCGGTCAGCCCGGAGGAATCGTCCATGCGGCGGGCGATGCCGAAGTCGGCCAAATAGATTCGGCGGGCCTGGCCGTCGTCGGGCTCGGTGAGCAGGATGTTGGCGGGCTTGACGTCCCGGTGCAGCAGACCGCGGTGATGGGCATAGTCCAGCGCCGACGCGACAGCGCTGACCACGGAGACTGCTTCGTCGACGGGCATGCCGCTCTGATAACGCTCGCCGAGCAGATGGTGGACGTCGGTGCCGGCCACGTAGTCCATCGAGATCCACAGTCGGCCGTCGTTCTCGCCGCGGTCGTAGATGCGCACGATGTTCGGATGCGACAGACCCGCGGCCAAGTCAGCCTCGCGGGCGAAGCGCGACCGGTATTCCGGGTCGTCAGTGACCTCGGCCGGCAGCACTTTGAGCGCGTCCTCGCGCGGCAGCCGCGGATGCGTCACCAGGTACACCTTGCCCATCCCGCCGGCGCCGAGCACCCGCAAGACCGTGTAGCCGGCAAAGACCTGGCCAACTTCGAGGGACATGGGCAAATCGTAAATCGTGGCCGCCAGCTACCGAGCCCAACAACGAGAACCAGATTTCCACAAAAGCGGAACGCTGTTGTACGTTTGGTGAGTCAATATTCTCGCGTCCGATGGAGGACCTGCGATGCCGAAAGCATTGGCCCCAGAAATCTCGACCTGGCCCGACGAGAATCCCCAATTGATCGGCAGTCGCTGCGGTGACTGCGACGCCACCACATTCCCCATCCAGCAACGTTGTCCGCGTTGCAGTTTGGGCAACATGAGTGAGGTGTTGCTACCCCGGCGGGGCAGCCTGGTCGCGTGGACCACGCAGGGTTTCCCGCCCGGCGCGCCGTACGCCGGGCCGACCGGCAAGGAGTTCGTTCCGTTCGGGGTGGGCCTGGTACAGCTCGGCGACGTGATCCGCGTCGAGGGCCGGCTGACCGAGAACGACCCTGCCAAGCTGCAGTTCGGCCAGGAGGTGGAGCTGACCTTCGTCCCGCTGACCACCAACGAGGACGGCGAGGAGATCCTCACCTTCGCGTTCGAACCGGTCGCGACGGGAGCGTGAGATGAGCAACGACGTCGCCATCATCGGAGTGGGCCTGCACCCGTTCGGCAGGTTCGACAAGACCGCGATGCAGATGGGTGCCGAGGCCATCCAGTCCGCGTTGACCGACGCCGGGCTGGAGTGGAAGGACATCCAGTTCGGCTTCGGCGGCAGCCACGAGGTGTCCAACCCGGACGCGGTGACCCGGCTGGTCGGGTTGACCGGCATCACCTTCACCAACGTGTTCAACGCCTGCGCCACCGCCGCCAGCGCCATTCAGCAGACGGCCGACACGATCCGGTTGGGCAAGTACGACATCGGCATTGCCATCGGCCTGGACAAGCATCCGCGTGGCGCGTTCACCGACGACCCCGCCAAGCTGGCGCTACCGCAGTGGTACGCCCAGAACGGCCAGTTCGTCACCACCAAGTTCTTCGGGATGAAGGCCAACAAGTACCTGCACGACCACAACATCTCCCAGGCCACGCTGGCCAAGGTCGCCGCGAAGAACTTCCGCAACGGTGCGTTGAACCCCAACGCATTCCGGCGCAAGCCGATCTCCGAAGAGGAGATCCTCAACTCGGCGGTGCTTAACTACCCCCTGACGCAGTACATGTTCTGTGCGCCCGACGAAGGCGCCGCCGCGGTCGTCATGTGCCGGGCCGACATCGCGCACAAGTACACCGACAAACCCGTCTATGTGCGGGCCTGTGAGATCCGGACCCGTCGCTACGGCGCCTACGAGGTGCACGCCACGTTCGCGCCGCTGGACGAGGATGTCTCGCCGACGGTGTACGCGTCCAAGGCTGCCTACGAGGCGGCCGGGATCGGGCCCGAGGACGTCGACGTGGCTCAGTTGCAGGACACCGATGCCGGCAACGAGGTCATTCACATGGCCGAGACGGGCCTGTGTGCCGACGGTGAGCAGGAGAAGTTGCTGGCCGACGGCGCCACCGAGATTCACGGGTCGATGCCGGTCAACACCGACGGTGGTCTGATCGCCAACGGCGAGCCGATCGGCGCGTCGGGCCTGCGGCAGATGCACGAGCTGGTGCGCCAGTTGCGCGGCGAGGCCGGCGAGCGCCAGGTGCCGGGCAACCCGCGGGTGGGCCTGGCGCAGGTGTACGGCGCGCCGGGCACCGCGTCGGCGACGATCCTGTCGCTCTCGCTTGCCGAGCAGACACAGAATCGCGTAATGCGGCGCTTTTCGTGCGATTCTGCGTCTGCTCGCGCGGGAAGGCGCGCTAAATGGCGGGGCCGAGCAGGTCGTCGGCATCGCGGATGATGTAGCCGTAGCCCTGCTCGGCCAGGAAGCGCTGCCGGTGCGCGGCGTATTCGGCGTCCAGGCTGTCGCGGGCCACCACCGAATAGAAGATGGCGCCACCGCCGTCGGACTTGGGCCGCAGCAGCCGGCCCAACCGCTGCGCCTCCTCCTGGCGGGACCCGAAGGTTCCCGAAACCTGCACCGCCACAGAGGCTTCCGGTAGGTCGATGGAGAAGTTCGCGACCTTGGACACCACCAGTGTGGAGATCTCGCCGGTGCGGAACTTGTCGAACAGTTCCTCGCGCTCCCGCGTCTTCGTCGAGCCCTGGATCACCGGGGCGTCCAACTCGGCGCCGAGCTCGTCGAGCTGGTCGAGGTAGGCTCCGATCACCAGTGTCTGCTCACCGGGGTGGTTCTTCAGAATCGACTTGACCACAGCGATTTTGGTGTGCACGGTCGAGCACAGCTTGTATCGTTCCTCGGGCTCTGCGGTGGCATACATCATCCGCTCGTTGTCGGTCATCGTGACCCGGACTTCCACACACTCGGCCGGTGCGATCCAGCCCTGAGCCTCGATGTCCTTCCACGGCGCGTCGTAGCGTTTCGGCCCGATCAGCGAGAACACGTCGCCCTCGCGACCGTCCTCGCGAATCAAGGTGGCGGTCAACCCGAGTCGCCGCCGCGACTGCAAGTCTGCGGTCATCCGGAACACCGGCGCCGGCAGCAGATGAACCTCGTCGTAGATGATCAGTCCCCAGTCGCGGCTGTCGAAAAGCTCGAGGTGCCGGTACTCGCCCTTGGTGCGACGGGTGACCATCTGATACGTCGAGATGGTGACCGGCCTGATCTCCTTACGCTCGCCGGAGTATTCGCCGATCTCGTCCTCGGTCAACGAGGTACGCGCCACCAACTCGCGCTTCCACTGCCGGGCCGCGACGATGTTGGTGACCAGGATCAGCGTCGTCGCTTGCGCCTTGGCCATCGCGGCCGCGCCGACCAGCGTCTTGCCCGCGCCGCACGGCAGCACCACCACACCGGACCCGCCGGCCCAGAACGAGTCGGTGGCCAGCTGCTGATAGTCGCGCAACTCCCAGCCCTCGGGTTCCAGGCTGATCGGGTGCGCTTCGCCGTCCACGTAGCCGGCGAGATCCTCTGCGGGCCAACCGATCTTGAGCAGCATCTGCTTGACCCGGCCACGCTCGCTGGGATGCACGACCACGGTGTCGTCATCGATGCGCGCGCCCAGCATCGGGGCGATCTTCTTGTGGCGCAGCACCTCCTCGAGCACCGCGCGGTCGAAGCTGACCAGCGTCAGGCCATGCGCGGGATGCTTGACCAGCTGCAACCGGCCGTAGCGGGCCATGGTGTCGACGATGTCGACCAGCAGCGGCTGCGGCACCGCGTAGCGGGAAAAGCTGACCAGCGCGTCGACGACCTGTTCGGCGTCGTGGCCGGCCGCGCGCGCGTTCCACAGCGCCAGCGGCGTGATCCGGTAGGTGTGCACGTGTTCGGGTGCGCGTTCCAGCTCGGCGAACGGTGCGATGGCGGCGCGTGCCGCCCCGGCCAGCTCGTGGTCGACCTCGAGCAGCACCGTCTTGTCGGACTGCACGATCAGGGGTCCGTCGGACATTCAGCGCCACTCCTCTTCATCGCTGCGCTCTGCATCGTCGTCGGCACGCATAGCACCATTATCATTCGTCGGCCGACATCACTGAGGTGATGCGGTGGATGGCGAAGTCCCGCATCCGCCCCGAGGCCGCGTCGAAGGCCACCAGCTGGCCGCCCTTGATCAGGACCGGAGTCACCACCCGCTGCGTCGCCACCCCGGCCGCGTCGAGGTAACCGATCAACACCGTCTCCCGGTCACGCGCGGCGCGCTGCAGCAACGACATCGCGACCGCGGGGTCCACGCGCAGGTTGCCGAACGGTGCGGCGGTCACCGTGCGCAACACCGCGACCACCGCCTGCAGCGTGTCGCTGCTGGGTCGGGGCGGTGGCCGATAGGGCCGGCGATGCTGCAATGCGGGTACCCGCGCGCCTCGGGAACGGACGTCGACGATCGCACCGGTGGAGTCCTCGGCCGCCGGAGCAAAACCTGCCGAGCGCAAGGCGACGAGTACGTCGGCGATCGGCGCCGGCGACACCGCCACCGTGGGTGCCAACGCGCGCAGCTGTAGCTCCTCCAACGCGGGTACCGCGATGGCCTGAGCCAACAGCGCGGGGTCCTCGCAGCGCACGAACGACGCTGCCATGCCAATGCGCAGCTGCCCGTGCCGGCGGGCGACGTCGTCGATGAGGTAGGTGAGTCCTTGCGGCACCGCGGTTTTCGAGTGGCCGGCGAAGAAGGCGTGCATCCAGTCCGCGGTCTTGCCGATGTCGAGTGCGTGCCGGATGGACTGCTCGCTGACCCGGTAAACCATTGCCGCGCCGGCGGATTCGACGGTGGCGACGGTGGCCAGCTCGTCGGCGAGGTCACGCTCCAGGGGGCCGGGCACCACCACCGTGAGGTCGGCCTGCACCAGGAAGTGGTCGATCGGTCGGGGCAGCGCGCGGGACATCGCATCAAGCACAGCCCCGACGTCGTCGCCCCGTTCCAGCAGCGTCCGCCCGGGGGTGCTGATCGCGCCGCGACCCACCAAACCCAGCGCCTGGCCCTCGGACAGCAGATCGGCAACCGGCTCCGGTTGCAGCCGTCGGGCCCAGCGCGGGCGGTGCCAGATCAGCGCGGCCGACGCCGACGTCGCGTCCACCCCGCCGCCCGCCGGCAACCCGGCGAGCATGCTCAACAGCAGTCGCCGGTCCAGTGGCGCGGCCGTGGAGAACAGCGAATCCGACAGCGCCCCATACGGTTTGCCGTCGGGGCCGCGACCACCGATCAGCGCGGGCCGGCCGGGCAGGTCCAGCCAGGTGTCGGCGAGCAGGAACCAGCGATCGGCGGTGCCCAGGGTGCGGTACCGGTCGACCGCCGTCGTCGGCGCCCAGTAGGGACCCTCGCCATAGTCGGGCTCGGGATCGGGCACACCGCTACCGATCAGCCCCGCCGCTGACGCAAGCTCGAGGATCAGGCCCAGGCGTGAGTCCTCGATGCCGGTCGCCTTGGCCAGTCTCCTGAGCTCCCGGACGCCGAGACCGCCGCTACGCAGCTCGGAAACCGGTGCCGCGCTGAGGGTTTCCAGCAGCACGTCGACCTCGCGCAGCAGGTCGATGACTGCCCCGGCGGCCGCCGCGTCCACGTCCGCGGGTTTGGCGGTCAAGACCACCGGGTCCGGAGCGGTCAGTTGCATCGGGCCGGGGTTTTCACCGCGCAGCACCTGCCCGACATGACGGGGCAGGATCACCGTCTCGGCGTCGAGGCGGCGCAGCAGACCGGTCGCCAGCAGCTGCGGCACCGGCCGCTCCGGCGGCGCGCCCGGCGCCGCATCGCGGGTGCGGCCAATCGGGGACCCTTCGAGCAGTTTGTCCAGAACGTCACGCTGCTGCTCGTCGATCCGGTCGATCAGGGCGGCGATGTGTTCCCCGGAGTGGGTGCGGTCCTCGAGGGTGACCTGACCGGGATACCACGGCAGCGCGGCGCCGGCGTCGGCAGCCACTCGCACCGCCGTATCGCCCCAAGCCAGGGCGCGCTGCCGCAGATCGTCCAGGGCCGCCAGCACGTCGGGTTGCGGCGCATGCTCACCGAGCAGCGTGGTGAGTTTGGCGACGGGCACCGGTTCGGTGTCGGCCTGCAGCACCAGCAGCGCGTCGAGGACAGCCAGGCGCAGGAAATCCAGGTCGTCGGTGGCAGCCTTGACCGACTGACGTGCCTGGGCACGCGCGGCCAGCGCCGCAATGCTGCCCGGCGGGGGCTGGGCAAGGTCCGGTCGCAGCTCCAACAGCAGGATCAGCCGCTCGTCGGGCAAGTCGGCCAGCCAGGACCCCAGCGGGATATCCGGGGTGTGTTCGGTCATCGAAAAACAAGCCTAGGCCCGAGGCGCGGCCTACCGTCGCGTGCGGTTGTCGGACCTGTCAGAATGGGACGCGTGGCTGACTCACGTAAGGCAAAGTATGTGGACAACGGCTGGCCCACTACGGACCCGGACGACCACGCGGTGAGCGAACTCGTCACCGACCGCACGGGCGCGCTCTCCCCCTTCGGGGAAGTGGTGTTTCCAGTGCCCGCCGACGAGTTGCCCTATCTGCATCCGGTGACGGTTGCCACCTGGTAGGTCCGGCATGACCGGGGCTGAGGCCGTCGACGGCGCCTCCGACCTACCCACGCTGTCGCACCTGGATGAGCGGGGCGCCGCCCACATGGTCGACGTCACCGACAAACACACCACCCGGCGCATCGCTGTGGCCGCCGGCGCCCTGCGCACCACTGCTGAAGTGGTGGCGCTCATTTCCAGCGGCGGACTGCCCAAAGGTGATGCGCTGGCGACGGCCCGGGTGGCCGGCATCCTGGCCGCCAAGCGCACCAGTGACCTGATCCCGTTGTGCCACCAGTTGGCGCTTACCGGAGTCGACGTCGACTTCACCGTCGGCGATGAGGAGATCGACATCACTGCAATGGTGCGCAGCACCGACCGAACGGGGGTGGAGATGGAGGCTTTGACAGCGGTCAGCGTCGCGGCCCTGACCTTGTACGACATGATCAAAGCGGTCGACCCGGCGGCTCGCATCGACGGTGTCCGGGTACTCAGCAAAGAAGGCGGCCGCAGCGGAAGTTGGGTGAGACCATGAGTCGGTCGGCGCGGGTCATCGTAGCCTCTACCCGGGCCGCGTCCGGTTCCTACACCGACGAATGCGGACCGATCATTGTTGAATGGCTTGGCCAGCAAGGCTTTTCGACGGAGGAGCCACGCGTGGTCGCCGACGGCAATCCCGTCGGGGAAGCGCTGAACGACGCACTCGACGACGACGTCGACGTGATCCTGACGTCCGGCGGCACCGGGATCTCACCCACCGACACCACGCCGGAGCAGACGGTGGCGGTGCTGGACTTCGTCGTCCCCGGACTGGCCGACGCGATCCGGCAGGCCGGCCTGCCCAAGGTGCCGACGTCGGTGCTCTCGCGCGGGGTGTGCGGGGTGGCCGGGCGCACGTTGATCGTCAATCTGCCGGGCTCGCCCGGTGGCGTCCGGGACGGCCTCGGGGTGCTTGCCGGAGTCCTCGACCACGCGCTCTCGCAACTCGCCGGCGAAGATCACCGACGATGAGCCTGGTCCTGCGCGCCGCAGTGACCGCCCAGCCGATCTCCCTCGCCGAGCACGAAGCGCTGGTGAACCATCAGTCCGCCGGGGCCGTCGTCGGGTTCGTCGGCGCGATCCGCGACCACGACGGCGGACGACCGGTTACCCGCCTCGAGTACTCCGCGCACCCGTCGGCACCCGAAGTGTTTGCTGACGTGGTGGCCGAGGTGGCCGGACGGGCCATCGGAGTCCGGGCCGTCGCGGCCAGCCACCGCGTGGGCGTGCTGCACATCGGGGAGGCCGCGCTGGTGGCCGCCGTGGCGGCCGACCATCGACAGCAGGCGTTTGCTACCTGCGCGGCTCTGGTAGACGCCATCAAGGAGCGGCTACCGGTGTGGAAGCACCAGTTCTTCGGCGACGGGTCCGAAGAGTGGGTGGGTTCGGCCTAGGCCGTCAGCTGACGGGACCCGCCACCAAGGCGTCGAGCGCGTCGTTGCCGGCGATGTCCTGGTCCACGATGGCCTGCCACAGCTGCTGCGTGTAGCCGACGGTGGACACCTCGTGGATGTCGGCGGGGATGCCGGCATCGGCCGGGGGCGGCACGTCGCCGGGTTGGAAACCGGTCTCCACGACGGCCGGAGCCGGCGCGGGCGGCAGGTCGCCGGGCGCGGGCGGCAGGTCGCCGGGGGCCGGAGCCTCTTCGACCGGTGCGGGCGGCAGGTCGGCCGGTGCGGGAGGCAGGTCGGCGGGTGCGGGAGGCAGGTCGGCCGGGGGCGGGACGAGGTCCGCGGGGGCCGGCGGCAGCTCGACGGGAGCGGGAGCGATGTCATTGCCGACCAGCTGCACCTCGGGCGCCTCCACGGGCGCCGGCAGTTCCGCGGGCGGGGGCAGCTCGCCGTTCAGTCCGGGCGCGTCCAGCGGCTGGTCTGAGGGCAAGCCGGCCGGCTGGGGCAGAACGTTGCGGGGCGACGGCCCGGACAAACCGGTGCCGCACACCGGCCAGGCGCCGCGACCTTGGGTGGCCAGCACCCGCTCGGCGACGGCGATCTGCTGGTCCTTGCTGGCCAGCTGGGCGGACGGAGCGAACTCGCCGCCACCGTGCGAGGACCAGGTGCCGGCGGCGAACTGAACGCCGCCGTAGAACCCGTTGCCGGTGTTGATGGCCCAGTTGCCGCCGGACTCGCAGCGGGCTACTGCATCCCATTCGGCATCGGTGGCCGCAGCCGCCTGGCCGGCCATCGCGATGGCACCGCCACCGAGGACCGTGCCGGTGAAGGCGATCTTTGCGACGCTGACGCTCGAAGTAGTGGGCTTACGATGCCGTCCACTCATACGCTCAGAAATTCCTCTCGTGTACACGCCTGCGAGGTCAGCTGTCGGGTTCGGGTGGGAGAGGTCACCCGGCCGCGGTCGATCTACGTTGATACGACGTCGGCTTCACCCCAAGGGCCCGTAAACGGTCCCGGTCCGAGCTCGGCGGACCTGGTGGGTCCCCCGCCTCCATCCGCGGGTCGGAACCCCTCGCCTAATGGATGGAGCTAGGCGCGTGCTAGGCGAGGGCGGGCCCGTCTCTCGGGTTGGGTGACGAACCTGTCGAGGACGGTAGCGGTTAAACGCGTTCTCGTCACGTTCAACGAAAGTCGGCGTTTTGGTCACATCGGCGTCGCAAAACACCAGGAAGCCCCGACGTTTGCGCAGCTCATAGCACCCGAAATCAGAGCGTGGCCGGGTTGTTATCGATCCGTTACGTGATCTATTTCACAGTTTCAACCGCCGGCGAACGGCGGAAGGACATCAACCGTGTCGCCGGCGGATAACGCCGTGGCCTCATCTCGGACAGCAATTCCGTCGCGCAGATAGGAGCAGCGGCTCAGTACCGTCGCAAGTCGCGTGTCCCGCCGGGCGAGGGTTTCCACCAGTTGGGCGACCGTCACATCGGAGGGCAGCGTGAGCGTCTCCGACTCGGTTCCCGCGGCCGCCCGCGCGGCGGCGAAGTAGCGGACGGTGACCTCGATCTGAGACCGCTCAGCCACCGATCGCACTCATCGGACGGTCGGGCTGGACAAATCCGGGCTCGTTGATGCCGTGGCCGGCGGGCTTGGCCCACATCGCCGCGCGCCACGCCGCCTCGATGGCGTCGTCGTCGGCGCCGCCGCGCAACAGACGCCGCAGATCGGTCTCCTGGGACGAGAACAGGCAGCTTCGAACCTGGCCGTCAGCGGTCAGCCGGGTGCGGTCGCACGTCGCACAGAAGGCGTGCGACACCGAGGCGATCACACCGACTTTCCCCGCAGGCGTATCCGGTCCGGCGTCGACCAACCAGAGTTCGGCCGGAGCCGAACCGCGCGGCGCCGGATCGGGCCGCAGGCCAAAGTGTGGCCGCAGCGCCGCCAGCACGTCGTCAGCGCGCAGCGTCGCGTGCCGTCGCCATCGATGGTCCGCGTCCAGCGGCATCTGTTCGATGACGCGCAACTGGTAGCCGTGCTGCAGGCAGTACCGCAACAGCTCGACGACGTCGCGGCGACCGGTTTCGGGGTCCAGCACGGCGTTGACCTTGACGGGCGACAGACCGGCTTGTTGCGCGGCGGCCAGGCCGGCGAGCACGTCGTGCAGCCGATCGCGACGGGTGATGGCGGCGAAGTGCGCGGGGTCGACGCTGTCCAGCGACACGTTGACCCGATCCAGGCCCGCGGCGGCCAGTGCCCCCGCCCGCCGGGCCAGGCCGAGGCCGTTGGTGGTCAGGGAAATCTCCGGACGCGGCGAAAGTTCGGCTGCCGCGGCGACCACCTGCTCGAGGTGGCGGGCCAGCAACGGCTCGCCTCCGGTGAACCGCACGGCGGTGACGCCGAGCCGGGTCACCGCGATGCGCAGCAGCCGGGCCAGTTCGTCGGGTTGCAGCAGCTGTTCTCCGGCCAGCCAGTTCAGCCCGTCTTCGGGCATGCAGTAGGTGCAGCGCAGATTGCAGCGGTCGGTGAGTGAGACCCGCAGATCCGTGGCGACGCGTCCGTAGGTGTCGAGCAACGGGCCGGCCAGCGTGGGCCGGTGTTTGCTGGGCCGGGGAACCGCCGGCAATCCCAGCGCGGTCAGCGTCATGCCGAGGCTCGCGAGGGCCAGTCGGCGGGGACGATCTCCTTGCCGAGCGGAACCAGCGACACCGGGATCAACTTCAGGTTTGCCAGTGCCAGCGGGATCCCGACGATGGTGACGGCCATCGCGATCGCGCTCGTCAGATGCCCGATCGCCAGCCAGAGCCCGCACAGCAGCACCCAGATGACGTTGCCGATCACCGCGCCCGTCCCGGCACCCGGCTTCTCCACGATGGTCCGGCCGAACGGCCACAACGCATACGACGCGATCCGTAGGGCGGCGAAGCCGAACGGGATGGTGACGATCAGCAGAAAGCAGACGAGCGCGGCCAACAGGTATCCGAGGGCCAGCCAGAGGCCACCGAATACCAGCCAGATGACGTTCAGAACCAGGCGCATATCTCCTCCAGCGGTACCGCCAGCCTACCGAGTGTCGGGTAAACCGGAATGCTGGGCGGACAATCAGCCGAGTAGGATCTGTGATCGTCATCGCGTCCTGAACATAAAAGGACGCGTCTTTGTGTTGTAACGCCAGATCCGTCAGACAGCAGGTGAGAGCAGTGCCGACCGGCAAAGTGAAGTGGTACGACTCCGAGAAGGGGTTCGGCTTCCTGTCGCAGGAGGACGGTGAGGACGTCTACGTCCGCTCCTCGGCGTTGCCCGCGGGAGTCGAGGGCCTCAAAGCCGGCCAGAAGGTCGAGTTCGGCATTGCCTCGGGACGGCGCGGACCACAGGCGTTGAGCCTCAAGCTGCTCGACTCGCCGCCGAGTCTGTCCCGGACCCGCCGGGAGGCCGCGCGCCGCGAGGCGCCCGCCGAGCACAAGCACAGCCCCGACGAGTTGCACGGCATGGTCGAGGACATGATCACGCTGCTGGAGAGCACCGTGCAGCCCGAGTTGCGCAAAGGTCGCTACCCGGACCGCAAGACGGCCCGGCAGATCTCCGAGGTGGTCAAGGCCGTCGCGCGGGAGTTCGAGGCGTAGCCCGGGCTCGGCGTTACCCGTGCAGGTTAGCGGGTACTCAGACCTCGTTGGGACGGCGTCAACGAGGAGGCGGCGATGGCACAGCAGGCGCAGGTCACCGAGCAGCAGGCCCGAGCAGTCGCCGAAGAATCCCGCGAAAGCGACTGGGATAAAACGTCTTTCGCCAAGGAGCTGTTTCTCGGCCGCTTCCCGCTGGAGCTGATCAACCCCTTCCCGCGCCCGTCGGAGAGCGACGAGCGGCGAACCTCGGATTTCCTGGCCAAGCTGCGCGAGTTCCTGGGCACCGTTGATGGCAGCGTCATCGAGCGCGACGCGCAGATCCCCGACGAATACGTCACGGGTTTAGCCGAATTGGGTTGCTTCGGCATGAAGATCCCGGGGGAGTACGGCGGTTTGGGCATGTCCCAGGTGGCCTACAACCGTGCGCTGATGCTGGTGTCGAGCGTGCATCCCAGCCTCGGCGCGTTGCTGTCCGCCCATCAGTCGATCGGGGTGCCCGAACCCCTCAAACTGGCCGGTACCGAGGAGCAGAAGCGGAAGTTCCTGCCGCGCTGCGCAGCTGGAGCCATCTCGGCGTTCCTGCTCACCGAACCCGATGTCGGTTCCGACCCGGCGCGGTTGGGTGCGACGGCGACCCCGACCGGCGACGGGCAGGCCTACGAACTCGAAGGCGTCAAGTTGTGGACCACCAACGGCGTGATCGCCGAACTGCTGGTGGTGATGGCCCGCGTTCCCAAGAGCGACGGGCACCGAGGCGGCATCAGCGCGTTCGTCGTCGAGGCCGACTCACCGGGGATCACCGTGGAGCGGCGCAATCAGTTCCTGGGTCTGCGCGGCATCGAGAACGGCGTGACCAGGATGCACCGCGTGCGGGTCCCCGCGGAGAACTTGATCGGTCGCGAGGGCGACGGTCTGCGGATCGCGCTGACCACACTCAATGTGGGACGGTTGGCGCTCCCGGCGATGGTGACCGGATCGTCGAAGTGGTCGTTGAAGATCGCCCGCGAATGGTCGGCGCAGCGGGTGCAGTGGGGCAAGCCGATCGGAAAACACGAAGCGGTGGCAAGTCGGATCTCCTTCATGGCGGCCACCGTCTACGCGTTGGACGCAGTGGTCGAGTTGTCGGGTCAGATGGCCGACGAAGACCGCAACGACATCCGGATCGAGGCCGCGTTGGCCAAACTGTGGTGCAGCGAGATGGCCTGTGTCATCGCCGACGACCTGATGCAGATCCGCGGCGGGCGAGGCTATGAGACAGCGGCGTCGCTGGCTGCACGCGGGGAGCGCGCCGCACCGGTCGAGCAGTCGCTGCGCGACCTGCGGATCAACCGCATCTTCGAAGGATCCAGCGAGATCATGCGGCTGCTCATTGCGCGCGAAGCTGTCGACGCACATCTGAGCGCTGCCGGGGATCTGGCCAAGGCCGACGCCGACTTGCGGCAGAAGGCCGCCGCCGCGGTCGGGGCGAGCGGCTTCTACGCAAAGTGGTTGCCCAAGTTGGTGTTCGGTGAAGGCCAGCGTCCGACGGCGTACAACGAGTTCGGTGCGCTGGCCCCGCACCTGCGCTTCGTGGAACGCTCCAGCCGCAAGCTGGCCCGCAATACCTTCTACGGGATGGCGCGCTGGCAGGCCAAACTGGAGCAGAAGCAGGGCTTCCTGGGCCGCATCGTCGACATCGGCGCGGAGCTGTTCGCGATGGCTGCCGCCTGTGTGCGGGCCGAGGCGCAGCGCAGCACCGATCCCGTACTCGGCACGCAGGCCTACGAGCTCGCCGAAATGTTCTGTCAGCAGGCGTCTTTGCGTGTCGAGGCGTTGTTCAGCGCGCTGTGGACCAACACCGACAGCAGCGACGTGCGCTTGACCGACGACGTGTTGGATGGCCGATACACCTGGCTGGAGGACGGCATCATCGACCAATCCGAGGGCACCGGACCATGGATCGCTGCATGGGAGCCGGGCCCGTCCACCGAACAGAACCTGGCCCGGAAAGTCGTCTCGGCGTCCGACCCGGCCGAGGCGAAGATCTAGGGGGATCCGGGATGGCTACCTATGTCGCCGGGACCGGCGAATTCAACCGCGACACCGACTACATCACCACCCGCATCACCGCCGACGGGCGCGACGGCTACCCGGTGGAACCCGGCCGGTACCGCCTCGTCGTGGCGCGGGCGTGCCCGTGGGCGAACCGAACCATCATCGTCCGACGGCTACTCGGCTTGGAAGACGTTCTCTCCATTGGCTTTTGCGGTCCCACCCACGACGAACGCAGTTGGACTTTCGATCTCGATCCCGGTGGCGTCGACCCGGTGCTGCAGATCCCGCGACTGCAGGACGCCTACTTCAAGCGGGATCCGAACTATCCCAAGGGAATCACCGTCCCCGCCGTCGTCGACACCGAGTCCGGTGCGGTGGTCACCAACGACTTCGCGCAGATGACGCTGGATTTCTCCACCGAGTGGACCGCCCACCACCGCGAGGGCGCCCCGCAGTTGTATCCCGAAGCGTTGCGCGAGGAGATCGACGAGGTCAGCACCCGGATCTACACCGAAATCAACAACGGGGTGTACCGGTGCGGCTTCGCGGGGTCGGAGGACGCCTACGACGCGGCCTACGACCGGTTGTTCACCGCCCTGGACTGGGTGAGTGAGCGATTGGCCGGGCAGCGATACCTGGTGGGCGACACCATCACCGAGGCCGACGTGCGACTGTTCACCACATTGGCGCGCTTCGACCCCGTCTACCACGGCCACTTCAAATGCAACCGGGCCAAGCTGTCCGAAATGCCGGCGTTGTGGGGCTACGCGCGAGATCTGTTCCAGACACCGGGTTTCGGCGACACCATCGATTTCGTCCAGATCAAGCAGCATTACTACATCGTGCATTCCGACATCAACCCGACCGGCATCGTGCCCAAGGGGCCGGACCTGGCTAACTGGCTGTCGCCGCATGGTCGAGAAGCTCTGGGCGGCAGGCCATTCGGCGATGGGACACCACCAGGGCCGGTGGCGGACGGCGAGCGGGTGCTGCCTGGCCACGGGGCGGACTGACGGACTGCTTCAGTGCTGTGCGGCCTGGTTGCCGCCCCTGGCCTTCGCCGCGTACATCGCGGCGTCGGCCGAGGACACCAGATCGGTCAAGGCGGCTTCGGTGTCGGGCGCAGGTAGGTCGGCCCCGGACAACAGGATGGCGGTGCCGATGCTCGCGGTGATGCCGAACGGCAACGCGGCGATCGCGGCGCATAATTGCGTTGCGCGCGAGGTTGTTTCGCCGGGCGGCCACTGGTCGGCGAAGGCGAACTCTTCGCCGCCCAGCCGGCCGATGAGCGCCTTCTCGGTGGTCCCGTCCTGCAACGTCTTGGCCACCGCTATCAGAGCCGCATCCCCGGTCGGATGACCGTAGCGGTCGTTGAGTTGTTTGAACCGGTCGAGGTCGATGACGCCGATCACCAGATCCGCCGCGCCGTCCCGGCAGCTTTGCAGTGTCTTCTGTGCGCGCAGATAAAACGCCCGACGGTTGAGCAGGCCGGTCAGCGAATCATGGTCGGCGCGGTACGCATCGGGTCCCAGGACCTGACCGGCGACGTACAGCGCTAGCGGCGACGAAAGATTCAGCAGCACCACCAACCAGAACGCGACAAGCGCACCGGCCAAACCGAATTGAGAGACCAGCCCGACGGTCTTGACCGACGCCACCACCACCGAGCAGCCGAAGTTGTAGGCGATGATGCGCGCGGAATGGAACAACGACTGGTGGATCGCCAGCCCGGCGAACGTCGTGCAGCCCAACATGGCCGCCGCGGGATTGCTCTGCGCCAGCACCACCAGGGCGATGCCGGTGCTGGACACGATTGCGAACGTGACCGCCTGACGGTGCGTCGGCCACCGCAGCGCCCACAACAGGGAGTTGGCGGCGGCAAGGACGCCGGCGATCAGCGCCAGCGTCACCGGAATCGTCCCGTGCGGTCCGACCGGGCTCCAGATCGAGCCGATCGCCACCAGGCTCAACGACCCGGCGATGAAGCAGATGCGGGCGCGGATCGCGCGGGTCATGCCCCGTGCTTCGAGGTGCGAGCTCAGCTGCTCGAATTGATCACCCGCGCGCCACCACTGGAGCAGCAACTCCAACATCTGTCTCACGTGGACCACACCGTCGATACGACGCAAGTTTGCTCGGACATGCTAATGCAACAGTCGCACAGCGGATCCGCTCAATTTCACATGCCCGCTCAGGAGACCAGCCGAATCGACCACTCCGCATGCGGAGCCTCCCGTAGTTCACCGTTGTCGACCACCAAGGTCAACAACTGCACGACCACCCCGGTCAGCTTCCCGCGCTGCGGGTCGACGGTGGGGATGGTGACGGCCAGCTGGGTGTGCGGCCGGAACAGCGCGGAGGTGGTGTTCGCCGGGTCTTCGTAGATCTGCAGCAGCCGCCACGGCGCGCGGGAAATGGCTTCGGGCACCGACAGTTGCACCGGGTAGCGTCCGCTGACTCTCAGCTCGCCCTGGGTCTGCGGTGCCTGGCAGTCGTCGAGATTCAGCACGTTGCAGTACACGTACGGCCCTACCCGGGTCAGTTGCCCATTCGAGTAGGCGCTGATCATCGGGAGGTGCGGACCGGTCCTTCGCACCAGCAGCCAGGCGCCGATGCCCGCGCCGGCGGCTAGCAGCAGGATCGCGGCGAGCATCGCCAGCAGCCGAGGCTTCACTGCGGCATACCCGTGGTGCCCTGCCGCCGCGTGCCCTCCTGCTCGACCATCACCGGTCGGTTACCTCCCAGACCCGGGATCAACGAGTGGCCCCGGAAGCTGACCAAAGTCTGGGCGAGTCCCGGGATGAGCAGCGCGCTGACCGCCGTGAACCCCACCCACAATTCGGTGTAGACCAGCACACCGACCGCCCCACCCAGTACCCAGGCCAACTGCAACGTCGACTCCGAGCGCCCGAAACCGGAGGCGCGCGACTCCTCGGGCAGATCGTGCTGCAACGACGCGTCCAATGATGCTTTGGCGATGGCGCTGGCCCCCGACGTGACCAGGGTGGCGACGGCGGCCACGACCCACTCGCCGGCCACCGCGGCAGCCAGCGCGAACGCCGTGACGATCACGGTGCAGCGCACCACCAGCACCGCGGGTCGCCCCAGCTTCAGGCGTGCGCTGGCGAAGTTGCCGGCGAAGTTGCCGATCGCCGCCGCTGCGCCGACCATGCCCAGCATCGCCAGTTGCTCCCACCCGTCGGCGTCGTGGGCCTTGGCGACGAACGCCGGATACAGGAACAGGAACCCGACCATCACCTTGATGGTGCAGTTGCCCCACAGCGAGGTGATGATGTTGCGGCCCAATGGTTGTCGAAGCTTCCCGCCGGACTTCTTGACCTCTTCGGTCCAGCTGCGCCGCTGCGTGTCGCTGTCGCGGTGATAGCTCAGGGTGGCCGGGACTTCGCCGGCGGTCACCTCGACCCAGCTCGGGATCCGCATTGACAGCAGCGCGCCGGCGATGGTGATCCCGACGACCACGAACAGCGCTCCGGGCAATTGCAGCAGGTGGGTGCAGGCGAATTCGACACCCGCGGCGATAGCACCGCCGGCGATGGTGCCGCCGAGCAGGCCGAACACCGTCAGGCGGGAATTGACCCGCACCAGATCGATGCTCGGCGGCATCACCCGTGGAGTCACCGCACTGCGTAGCACGCTGAACGATTTCGAGAGCACCATCATGGCCAGCGCGCAGGGGTACAGAACCCACGACGGGAAGCTGCCGCTGTTGCCGTCGTAGTTCATGATGAGCACCAGCGCCAGAGCGGTGCGCAGCGCGAACGACATCGCCAGCGCGACGCGCCGGCCGTGTTGCAGCTTGTCCAGCGCCGGCCCGATCAGCGGCGCGATCACCGCGAACGGCGCGATCGTAATCAGCAAGTACAGCGCAACTTTCGACTTGCTTTCGCCACTCGCCGCGGCGAAGAACAAGGTGTTGGCCAGGGCGACCGCCATCGCGGAGTCGACGGCGAAGTTGGCCATCACCGGCCAGGTCAGCGCCGTCAGGCCGGACTTGTCGGCGCCGTCGGCGGTGGCGGCGCGCTGCACCATCCAGTACATCCGTGAACCCATCTCACGGCTGCGCATTGCCGCGGCACGGGTGACGGTGATGCGTTCGCCGTTGACGAAGCCGCGCGGCGGCTCGGGCGGAGTGTCGCGCTCGGGAGGCGGATCGTGGTCCAGCGGCGGCAGATAGCGGTTGGAGCTGGGCATGGGTGGTGGGCGGCGAGACCGGCGGTAGTCGACGTCGTCCGCCGGGTAGTTCGCCATCCCGGGATGTTGGTGAAAGGATCCGCCCGGGGTTTTGCCTGGGTCGTGCGGGGTCCGGCGGCCCGGAGGTGGGGCCATGCGGCCCGGATGATCACGCCGCCGTCCTGACACGGTTCAATTCTGTCCTATGGCGGGTGCTGGCGTAGGAAACCGGTGTGGCTGCGCCGACGTGTCTTCCGGCAGTATTGAGTGCGGATCGCAGAGAGGGGAGAGTGTGACCGGACCCATGGAGGAGGCCGTCGACGGCGGCGGTGCCGTGACGATGGCGGCATGGCCCGACGAGCTCGCGGCGGTACTCACGGGCGCCGCTGAGCAGGCCAGGGCCGCTGTCGTGGAATTCAGTGGTCCGGATTCCGTCGGCGACTACCTCGGCGTCAGCTACGAAGATCCCAACACCGCTACGCACCAATTCCTAGCCCACGTGCCCGGTTACCGGGGGTGGCAGTGGGCCGTCGTCGTCGCCAGTTACCCCGGCGGCGACCACGCCACGATCAGCGAGGTGGTGTTGATTCCCGGTCCGACCGCGTTACTGGCACCCGAGTGGGTGCCGTGGGACCAACGGGTGCAGCCCGGCGACCTGGGACCGGGTGACCTGCTGGCGCCGGCCAAGGACGACCCGCGACTGGTGCCCGGCTACAGCGCCACCGGTGACCCGCAATTGGACGAGGTCGCCGTCGAACTCGGGTTGGGCCGGCGCTGGCTGATGAGCCCGTGGGGCCGCGCGGACGCCGCCGAACGCTGGCACGAGGGCGAGTACGGACCCGACTCGGCGATGTCACGCTCGACCAAGCGGGTGTGCCGCGACTGCGGTTTCTTCCTGCCCCTGGCCGGATCGCTGGGCTCGATGTTCGGGGTCTGCGGCAACGAACTGTCCGCGGACGGGCACGTGGTGGACAAGCAGTACGGGTGCGGCGCGCACTCGGACACGCCCGCCCCGGCCGGTACCGGCTCGCCGATGTACCAGCCGTACGACGACGGGGTGCTGGAGATCGTCGAGCAACCGGTGTCCGCGGCAGAGGAACCGGCCGTCCCAGGCGCAGATGCCTTTGCGGAGGTGGCTGAGGTTCCAACGGAGGCCGGGGTTCCTACCGAGCCTGTCGCTTCGGACGAGTCTGCTTCGGACGAGCCTGCTTCGGACGAGCCGGCAGCCCCGGACGAGCCTGTAGCTTCGGACGAGCCTGCCGCCCCGGGCGAGCCTGCCTCGGACGAGCCTGCCGCCCCGGACGAGCCTGCCCCGGACGAGCCCACCGCTTCGACGGAACCGTCCGGCTAGCCTTTCTCGGCGGCGGCCTTGATATTGGCCAGCGAGGTGTTCATCCCTTCGACCAGTTCACGTTCGAAGCTGGTGTTCCCACCGAGTAGCGCCTTGACGGTGATGCTCGAGAACGCGGTGACGCCGTTTTCGGCGTGACGGGTCTCCGTCAACCTGGTGCCGTCACCTTGCGGTTCGAGTTCATAGCTCCAGATGGTGCGGTTGGCGTCGACCCGGAACGCCAGCTTCTTCTCCGGAACCACTTCGACGACCGTGCTGGTGGTCGGCCAGAACAGCCGGTTGCGACGGTTGAAGTTCAGGGTGCGGGTGCCGGGGCGCAGCGGGCCGAAAGGTCGCATCCAGCGACATTGTGGACTCCACTGCGGCATTCGGCGGAAATCGGAAATGAGCTCCCATACCTTCGCCGGCGGGGCATCGATGTCGATATGTGTTTGTAAGAGTGGTGTTGCCATATGTCCTCCCAAGGGTGCGCAACTGCTACTACTGGTCGAGATAGTTCTCCAGCCCGGCCTGCGCGCCGCGAGCGCCGCGACGTGCGGCGGCCAGCTGCCAGACGAAGATGCTGGTGCCGAGCACTCCGACGCCGAGACCGGCGAGCGCGATCGGCCGCCAACTGTGCAGTCCGGGCACCAGGAACGCCGCAACCGTAGCGATCACCCAGCCGGCCGCACCGACCATGACGACCGGCCATACCTGCAACCAAGCCCGCGGCAGCGGAGGGGGTTCGGGATCGTACGACTCGACGTTCATCGCGTCTCAACATAACGCGCCGTCATTGCAAGTCCACAGGCCGCCGAGAGTGAAGCCCACGACAGGTACCCGGCGCGTCGCGTCGTGCTTTCCACACTCGATGCGCCGCCGGGTTCGCCGTTTCTCATCCACGTTTCTCGGGTTCCGTTGTAACCTCGCGCTGTGCCTGACAGCGATGCGCGGCTGGCCGCCGATCTGTCGTTGGCGGTCATGCGGCTGTCGCGCCAGCTCCGGTTCCGGAACCCGTCCTCGCCGGTGTCGCTGTCCCAGCTGTCGGCGCTGACGACGCTGGCCAACGAGGGTGCGATGACACCCGGCGCCCTGGCGATCCGCGAACGGGTCCGGCCGCCGTCCATGACCAGGGTCATCGCGTCGCTGGCCGACGAAGGCCTGGTGGACCGCGCCCCGCACCCGGTCGACGGTCGACAGGTGCTGGTTTCGGTGTCCGAGTCCGGCGCCGAGCTGGTCAGGGTGGCCCGCCGCGCCCGTCAGGAGTGGCTCGCCGAGCGCCTGGCGAAGCTGGACGACGGCCAACGCGACATCCTGCGCAGCGCAGCCGATCTGATGTCGGTCCTGGTCGACGAAAGCCCGTGACAATCGACGTCCAGGACATCGCCGATCCCGACGACCCGCGCCTCGACGACTTTCGTGACCTCAACAGCGTCGACCGCCGCCCGGACCTACCGACCGGCAAGGGCCTGGTGATCGCCGAGGGCGTGCTGGTGGTGCAGCGCATGTTGGCGTCGCGCTTCACTCCGCGTGCCCTGCTGGGCACCGACCGGCGGCTGGCTGAACTCGAACACGATCTGGTCGGCAGCCCGGCGCCTTATTACCGCGTCTCGGCCGAGGTGATGGCGCAGGCCGTCGGCTTCCACCTCAACCGTGGCGTATTGGCGGCGGCGCGCCGTGTCCCCGAGCCGACCGTCGCCGAGGTGATCCAAGGCGCCCGCACCGTGGCCGTGCTCGAAGGA
Organism: Mycobacterium sp. NGS67; assembly: GCF_059812185.1. Classification (NCBI taxonomy): domain Bacteria; kingdom Bacillati; phylum Actinomycetota; class Actinomycetes; order Mycobacteriales; family Mycobacteriaceae; genus Mycobacterium; species Mycobacterium sp. NGS67. Next base: position 103,466 of record NZ_JCALCF010000015.1, on the reverse strand, counting down.
GTCAACGACCACGAGAATCTGGGCTCGATCTTCCGCAACGCGGCCGGGCTGGGTGTCGACGCCGTGATCTTCGGCAGCGGCTGCGCCGACCCGCTCTACCGCCGCGCGGTGCGGGTTTCCATGGGTCACGCGTTGCTGGTGCCTTACGCCCGGGCCGCCGAATGGCCCGCAGACCTGCGGCTACTGAAGGAACACGGCTTCCGGTTGTTGGCGCTGACACCGCAGGGTGACGCCGGCTCCCTGTTCGAGGTGATGGGCGCGGTCACCGACGAACCGGTCGCGCTGTTGGTCGGCGCCGAGGGACCGGGCTTGACGACGGCAGCGCTGCGGATCAGCGACGCGCGCGTCCGCATTCCGATGTCGCGCGGCACCGACTCGCTGAACGTCGCCACCGCGGCGGCGCTGGCGTTCTACGAGCGGACGATCCCCGATAGGCTTCGCACGTGAGCGACGAACCCGTCCCGTGGGGCACGGGTTTGGCGGTCGCCGCCTTCGTCGCCGCGGTCACCGGCGCCGCGATCGTGGTACTCAGCCTCGGGTTGATGCGAGTGCACCCGCTGCTGGCGGTCGGCCTCAACATCGTGGCGGTCGGCGGGCTGGCGCCGACGTTCTGGGGTTGGCGGCGCACCCTGGTGCTGCGTTGGTTTGTGCTGGGCGCCGGAGTCGGCGTCGTAGCAGCGTGGGTGGCGTTGATCGCGGTGGTGTTGCGGGGCGGCTAGCGCTGTCCGCTTGACCGCACGCCGAGCAGCACGTCCTCCCAGGCCGGGATGGCCGGCTTGCCTCGGCGGCTGCCGGTTGGCTGTTCGGTGGGCGTACCCGGTCCCGTTGCTGCCGGTGGGCTCGGCGCCGGCGCCGGCTCCAGCGCCTCGGGTATGGGTACGGGTTCGGGCTCGAAGGCCAGGTGGGCCACGGGTGCCAACTGGCGCGGTTTGAAGTCGGGGTCGATGAGTTCGGTCGCCGCGTCGTCGATCGCGGTGACCATGCCGCCGTGCGCACCCGGCGTGAAGCGGAAATGCGCGCGGTTGTCCGACCGCCCGGCCTGCCACCCCAACTGAACCGTCCAGCGGCTGTCCTCGTTGCGCCACGCGTCCCAGCTGAGCCGCTCCGCGCTCAACCCACGCGCCACCAGCGCGGCGGTGACGGTTTCCAGCAGCGTCAGCACCGCGGGGCCATCGGCCAGGACCGGATGCGCAGCCGTTGCCAGCTCCGCCGCGCGGAAGCGTTCCAGCAGCACCGGGTTGGCGAAACGCTGGATCCGCGCGAGGTCGGATCCCGACGCGGCGGCCACCTGTTCCACTGATGCCCCGGCCCGGATCCGGGCCTGAATCTCCTTGGGGCTCAACATGTTCGTGACGTCGATGTCGAGTGCGGGCTGCTCGGCCGGCAGTTTTTCGCCGTTCATCGCAGCCCGCAGGCGGTCGTCGGCGGGCAGCCTGAACTTCTCGGCCGAGTTGGCCCCCTCGCAGAGGACGTATTTGCCGTCGGGGTCGAGCCCAACCACTTTGAGTTCCCGCATGGCTTCTCCTCGCAGGTCAGCGCCGGACCCGTTACGTGCGCACTCTAGTGCGCCAGACGTCGTTAACGTCGCTGACACGCGGGCGTGGCTAGAGTCGCTCGACCACCCAGTCGATGCAGGCGGTCAACGCGCTGATGTCGTCGGGATCCACGGCCGGGAACATCGCGATGCGCAGTTGGTTGCGTCCGAGCTTGCGGTACGGCTCGGTGTCGACGATGCCGTTGGCTCGCAATGTCTTGGCCACCGCCGCAGCGTCGACCTCGTCGGCGAAGTCGATCGTGCCGACCACCTGTGAGCGCAACGCCGGGTCGGCGACGAACGGGGTGGTGTAGGAGCGTTCCTCGGCCCACGAGTACAACCGCTGCGACGAGTCCGCGGTGCGTTTGACCGCCCAGTCCAGGCCGCCGTTGCCCAGCAGCCAGTCGAGTTGTTCGGCCATGAGCGCCAGAGTTGCGACCGCCGGGGTGTTGTAGGTCTGATTCTTGACGCTGTTTTCGATCGCGATCGGCAGCGACAGGAAGTCGGGCACCCAACGCCCCGACGCGGCGATCGCCTCGACCCGGGCCAGCGCCGCCGGGCTCATCACGGCCAGCCACAGACCACCGTCGCTGGCGAAGTTCTTCTGCGGCGCGAAGTAGTAGGCGTCGACCTCGGTGATGTCCACCGGCAGTCCGCCCGCTGCCGAGGTCGCGTCGATGACCACCAGCGCGTCACCGGCATCGCCGGGGCGGCGTACCGGCACAGCGACACCCGTCGACGTCTCGTTCTGCGCCCAGGCGATCACGTCGACGGACGGGTCCGACTGCAGCTCGGGTGCGCTGCCCGGGTCCGCTTTGACGATGATCGGGTCGCCCACGAACGGGTTCTTGGCGACGCCGGAGGCGAATTTCGCGCTGAACTCGCCGTAGGTGAGGTGCAGCGAGCGCTTGTCGATCAGACCGAACGCGGCGGCGTCCCAGAAGGCCGTCGCCCCGCCGTTGCCCAGGATCACCTCGTAGCCGTCAGGGGTGGAGAACAGCTGGGCAACACCTTCGCGAACTCGGCCAACCAGGTTCTTGACCGGCGCCTGGCGGTGCGACGTGCCGAACAACTCGGCGGCCGTAGTGGTCAGCGCTTGCAATTGCTCGGGTCGCACCTTGGAGGGTCCGCAGCCGAACCTGCCGTCGCGCGGTTTGAGGTCGGCGGGGATCTCGAGTGAAGTCGGGAGCTGGTCAGCCATGGTGACCAGGGTAGTGAGCGGGGCCGGGGCGACGACCAAGCGGGCCGAGCTGTGACCTGAGCCACACCCGATGCGATATGCGGCCTAGGCCACAGTCGATCCGACGGCTCTGGAAAATTCCCAGTACCGGCGGTACCGTATTTCCTATCCGTCCGATCTGAACCTCGTTGGGGAGGCTTGAATGGCTAGGACGCGCATGGTTCGACGTTGGCGCCGCAACATGGAAGTGCGGGACGACGCGGAGTACGTGGAAATGCTCGCCACACTGTCCGAGGGGTCGGTGCGGCGGAACTTCAATCCGTACACCGATATCGATTGGGAGTCACCGGAGTTCGCCGTCACTGACAACGATCCCCGGTGGATCCTCCCGGCCACCGACCCGCTGGGTCGCCACCCCTGGTATCAGGCGCAGCCCGACGACGTGAAGATCAAGATCGGCATGTGGCGCCAGGCCAACGTGGCCAAGGTGGGTCTGCACTTCGAGTCCATCCTGATCCGCGGGCTGATGAACTACACCTTCTGGGTGCCCAACGGCTCCCCGGAGTACCGCTACTGCCTGCACGAGTCGGTCGAAGAGTGCAACCACACCATGATGTTCCAGGAGATGGTGAACCGCGTCGGCGCCGACGTTCCTGGGATGCCGCGCCGGCTGCGCTGGATCTCGCCGATCATCCCGCTGGCCGCGGGTCCGTTGCCGGTGCTCTTCTTCATCGGCGTGCTGGCCGGTGAAGAGCCGATCGACCACACCCAGAAGCAGGTGCTGCGCGAAGGCAAGTCGCTGCACCCGATCATGGAACGGGTCATGGCCATCCACGTGGCCGAGGAAGCGCGGCACATCTCGTTCGCGCACGAGTTCCTGCGCCGCCGACTGCCGAATCTGACTCGCCGGCAACGCTTCTGGGCGTCCCTGGCCTTCCCGCTGGTCATGCGCACGCTCTGCAACGCGATTCTGATTCCGCCCAAGGCGTTCTGGCAGGAGTTCGACATCCCGCGCTCGGTGAAGAAGGAACTGTTCTTCCGGTCCCCGGAGTCGCGGAAATGGTTGCGCGACATGTTCTCCGACGTGCGCATGCTGGCCTACGACACCGGGTTGATGGAGAACCGCTCGGCCCGGCTGATGTGGCGGATCTGCAAGATCAACGGCAAGCCGTCGCGCTACCGCAGCGAACCGCAGCGTCAGCACCTGTCCGCCGCGCCGGCCGCCTAGGGAGTTCGCGAGTCAGGTTATGCCGCACGTCATCACCCAATCGTGCTGCAATGACGGGTCCTGCGTGTTCGCGTGCCCGGTCAATTGCATCCACCCGTCCCCCGACGAACCAGGCTACGCAACGTCGGAGATGCTCTACATCGACCCGGTGGCCTGCGTGGACTGCGGCGCGTGTGTGAGCGCCTGCCCGGTCGGGGCGATCGTGCCCGACAGCCGGCTGGACCTCAGGCAACTGCCGTTCGTGGAGATCAACGCGTCGTTCTACCCGGAACGGCCCGCCGGTGAGAAGCTGCCGCCCACCTCCAAGCTGGCGCCGGTGCTGCCGGCGGCCGAGGTGCGCGCGCACGACCGGCCGCTGACGGTGGCCGTCGTGGGCTCGGGGCCGGCGGCGATGTATGCCGCCGACGAGCTGTTGGTCCAGCACGGCGTGCGGGTCAACGTCTTCGAGAAACTGCCCACGCCTTATGGTTTGGTGCGGGTCGGGGTGGCGCCCGACCACCAGCACACCAAGCGGGTCACCACGCTGTTCGACCGGGTCACCGGCGACCGTCGGTTCCGCTTCTTTCTCAACGTCGAGGTCGGGAAGCACGTCAGCCACGCCGAGCTGATGCAGCATCACCACGCCGTACTGTACGCGGTGGGGGCGCCCAACGACCGTCGTCTGGACATCGACGGGATGGGTCTGCCAGGCACCGACACCGCCACCGAGTTGGTCGCCTGGATCAACGGTCACCCCGAATTCGCCGGTCTGCCAATCGATCTGAGCCACGAGCGGGTGGTGATCGTCGGCAACGGCAACGTCGCTCTGGATGTTGCGCGCGTGCTCACCGCAGACCCCGACGATCTGGCTCGCACCGACATCGCCGACCACGCGCTCAAGGCGTTGCGCAAATCGGCCGTGCGGGAGGTGGTGATCGCAGCCCGCCGGGGTCCGGCGCACTCGGCTTTCACGCTGCCGGAGCTGGTCGGTCTCACCGGTGCGGCCGACGTCGTGCTCGACCCCGGTGACCACCGCAAGGTGCTCGACGATCTGGAGACCGCGACGGATCCGTTGACGCGCAACAAACTTCGAATCCTCAGCACCCTGGGCGACGGGACTGTCCCGGCGTCGCGACCGCGCATCCGGCTCGCCTACGGTCTTACCCCGCAACGCGTTGTGGGGGAGGGGCACGCAACCGGAATCGAGTTCACCGTCACCGGCACCGAGGAGGTGCGCCGGCTCGACGCGGGCCTGGTGTTGACGTCGATAGGCTACCGCGGCAATGCAATTCGCGATCTCCCGTTCGACGAGCGGGCCGGCGTCGTGCCCAACGACGGCGGCCGCGTCGTCGATCCCGGCACTGGCCGGTCCGTCCCCGGCGCCTACGTCGCCGGGTGGATCAAGCGCGGACCGACCGGGTTCATCGGCACCAACAAGTCGTGCTCGATGCAGACCGTCGCGGCGCTGGTCGCCGACTTCAACGCGGGCAAGCTGACCGATCCGACGGCAGGGCGCGCGACGCTGGCCCAGCTGGTGGCGGCGCGTCAGCCCGACGTCGTCGACTCCGCAGGCTGGCGTGCCATCGACGACGCGGAGGTAGCGCGCGGCAGCCGAGACGGCCGGCCGCGCAACAAGTTCACCGCGGTTGACGACATGCTCGCGGTCGCCGCGACCGCCGCGCCGCAGACGTCGTCGTTCCCCCGACGCCTGCTGGCACGGCTACGCGGCTAGGGTCGACGGCGGCGACCCGCTTCGCCCGGCTTCGCCGCGCTTGCGATCGCCGCTAGGGTCGACGGCGGCGACCCGCTTCGCCCGGCTTCGCCGCGCTTGCGATCGCCGCTAGGCCTGCGCGGACATCGCCTGCTGGATTTCCTCCATGCTGACCTCGCGTACCGGCTGTCCCAGCGACCAGTTGTGCCCGAACGGATCGGCCAGCACGCCGTAGCGGTCTCCCCAGAACTGGTCCTCGAGCGCCATCACCACCGTCGCGCCGGCGTCGACGGCTTTCTGGAACTTGTTGTCGACATCCGTCACCGTCAGATGGATGGTGACCGGGGTGCCGCCCAGTGACTTGGGCGTCATCGACTGGCCGTTACACATCTCCGGGAAGTCGTCGTTGAGCATGACGGTGGAGCCGTTGATCTTCACCGCGGCGTGGATCAACTTGCCGTCTGGGCCGGGTACGCGACCAAGCTCTTCGGCACCGAAAGCCTTGACGTAGAAGTCGATCGCAGCGGCGGCGTCGTCGACGACGAGGTGGGGGATCACTGCGGGTTCGATGTTGATGGCCATGGACTCTCCTCGGGTTGTTGGTATCGCCCGCGCGGGGCTGCACAGGTACAGACCGGGCGCGCAGACAAAACTCATCGGACGTCCGCGAGGCTAACCAGGCCCACCGACAAGTGGGACCTACCGCAACCCGGCGCTCACACCGTCGTGAGGACCCGGTCCCAGCCTTCGATGGACTCAGGGCTGCGCGGACCCGGACCGACATAAACGGCCGACGGGCGGACCAGCTTGCCGAGTCGCTTCTGTTCGAGGATGTGCGCGCACCATCCTGCGGTGCGTCCGCAGGTGAACATCGCCGGCATCATGTTGGCCGGCACCTTGGCGAAGTCCAGGATGACCGCGGCCCAGAACTCGACATTCGTCTCGATCGGCCGGTCCGGGCGGCGTTCGCGCAACTCGGCCAGCGCGGCCTGCTCCAGCGCGACGGCCACTTCGTAGCGGGGCGCACCCAGCCGCTTAGCGGTCGCTCGCAGCACCCGCGCCCGTGGATCCTCGGCGCGGTACACCCGGTGGCCGAAGCCCATCAGCTTCTCGCCGCGGTCCAGGATCCCTTTGACCAGGCCACGCGCGTCGTCGGTGCGCTCGACCTCTTCGATCATCGGCAGCACCCGCGCCGGCGCCCCACCGTGCAGCGGGCCGCTCATCGCGCCGATCGCCCCGGACAGGCACGCGGCCACGTCAGCGCCGGTCGAGGCGATCACCCGCGCGGTGAAGGTCGAGGCGTTCATCCCGTGCTCGGCCGCCGACACCCAGTAGGCATCGATCGCCTCGATGTGCCTGGGGTCCGGCTCGCCTTGCCAGCGGGTCATGAAACGCGCTGTGACGGTAGGGCATTCGTCGATGATCCGCTGGGGGACGGCCGGGTGATAGATACCGCGACCGGACTGCGCGACGTAAGACAGCGCCATCACCGACGCGCGCGCCAGTTGGTCGCGGGCCGTGGGTTCGTTGGTGTCCAGCAACGGCTTGTAGCCCCAGATGGGTGCCAGCATCGCCAGACCCGCCTGCACGTCCACCCGCACGTCACCGGTGTGGATCGGCAGCGGGAACGGCTCGGCCGGTGGCAGCCCTCGGCCGAAGTCGCCGTCGACCAGCAGCGCCCACACGTCACCGAAGTGGACCCCCTGGCCCACCAGATCCTCGATGTCGACGCCGCGGTAGCGCAGCGCGCCGCCGTCTTTGTCCGGCTCGGCGATCTTGGTCGTGAAGGCCACCACGCCTTCCAGACCTGGGACAAAATCCTCGGGGATCACAGTCATGGGCAGATTCTCGCACCCGACCCCCGCACGGTTACTACCGGCCAGTAACAACCGCCGAGTAGCGTTGGCCGGGTGACCGGATCTGACTGGCAGCGCTTGGCCGGGATGCGGGTGGAGTACGGATCCGCGGAGAAGGACGGCAGTGCCGACCTCGATGCCGACTGGCTGGCCGATGGCTGGCTTGCTTTGTTCCGCAAGTGGATGGACGACGCATGGCAGGCCGGGGTGGCGGAGGCCAACGCGATGGTCGTGGCCACCGTTGCCGACGGGCGGCCGGTGAGCCGGACGGTGTTGTGCAAGAACGCCGACGAGAGCGGGATCAGCTTCTACACCAACTACGACTCGGCCAAGGGGATCGAACTCGGGGTGACGCCCTATGCCTCGGCGACGTTTCCCTGGTATCTCCTGGGCCGACAGATTCACATCCGGGGCCCGGTGAGCAAGGTCGCTCCCGAGGTCACCCAGGATTACTGGTCGAAACGGCCGCGCGGTTCCCAGCTGGGCGCCTGGGCGTCACACCAGTCGCAGCCGATTGCCTCGCGTGCCGCGTTGCTGGACCAGCTGGCGGAGGTGACCGAGCGGTTCGCTGACACCGAGCACATCCCGGTGCCGCCGAACTGGGGCGGTTATCTGATCGCACCGCAGGTCGTGGAGTTTTGGCAGGGCCGAGAAGACCGGGTGCACAACAGGATTCGGGTGATTGGTGGTCAGGTCGAGCGACTGCAGCCCTGAGTTCTGCTCACCGTGTCCCGATGCCTCAGTCGCATCCTCCCGGCCATTACGGCGGACCGGCGAGCCCGTCCAGTCCGCGAAATAGCCGGCCGTTGCCGCCGGCACCGCCACTGCTTGGCAAGGCGAGGCCTGGCCCACCGTTGCCGCCGTTGCCGATGAGCGGGCGCTGCCAGCACCGCCGTGGTTTGAACCGTCGCGGCCGCGTCGGCTGCACCGATCGCCACTGGATGCCGGCCAAATCCGTTGCCGCCGAACTGATTATCTCCGGGACCGCAATCAAGGACGACATGTCACTGAGCGTCGTCGAACTTGGCGAGCGCGGCCTCAAGGTCTTCCTCGGCGAAGAGCTCGCAGCGGGTGATTCGGTCGCGTTCGACAATCACCACTTGGATCATGCGCCATTCGAGGTCAGAGCCCTCGCGCGAGGAGCCATACGAATGATTGGTGATGACCGCTCCGAGGTTGCTGAGCCGATGCACTGCCTCGATTCTGACCCTGAACTCCGGGGTGAAATCCCGGAAGGTACGAATTACGGCGGTCAGGTCGCTGGCTGAGAACGGCGTTCCTCGCCGGTTGTCCACGTTGACCCAATCCATTGCGGGAAACTCGTACCGGTTGAACGCGGAGTAAGTGCCTGAAATTAGCGACCAAACGAATGCATGGGTGGCCGCTTCGCCTGCGAGGTATCGGGCATCGAGTTCTTCAAAAGCGGCGTCGAAGTCGTCCATGTCGAACGTGACAGCCGCGACAATCCGGTCGTCGAAGTTGGTCTCGACAATGACGAGTACCTCGGTAGAAAACGCTTCGGAAGCCGGATCGCGATTCGAGAAGCGGCTACTGAGAAGGGCGAGCCGTGTTCCGCGGGTTGCTACGACGGCCGACGTCACGTTCATAGTGGACAGGTTGGCGATCGCGCGCACGTCCACAGTCAGGGCATCTCTACCGCTTCGGACTCCCGCACCCACCACCCGACGGCGATCGTCAGTGAAAATGTTCTCGGCCAGTATCGTCGCCATGCCGTCCCAGTTGCCTGCCGCGAGAAGCGTCAGATAGCGCCCACCCGCCTGGCTCGCCGCGTTTTCCAGTCGCGGTGCCTGCGGCCGCATTTCCTCGAAGCGCGCAAGCGCGGCGCCGAGATCGTTCTCATCAAAGAGCTCGACGCGGCTGATCTGGTCAGCGGTGCGCATCGTGATGCTCAGTTCCCGGAACTCCGCGTCGAAGCCCTGGGCTGATGTCCCACTCCACGCGTACGTGACCAATGCCCCGTGGTCGCCGAGCCGGTGCACAGCCTCGATAAATCCCCTGGAGTTCGGCATGAGATCCCATGTGGCACGAAGAAATGCGCTTAGGTCTCCGGACTCGAATGATCGTCCCTTCCGCTGGTCGACGCTGATCATGTCCGGCGTCATTGCTGGCAGCTCGTGCCGGTCGAGGGCGGCGTAAGCGGCCATAGTCACCGACCACGTTCGTGCGTGAGCCGCCGCTTCGCCGGCGAAGTAGCGGGTGTCGAGTTCCGCGAAGGCGGCATCGAAGTCATCGGCATCGAAAGCGATTTGCGCCGAGATCCGCTCGTCGGTGTCGACCTCGACGATGATGAGCATGTCGCTGCTGAAGTCGCCTTGCTGCAAATCCCGGTTCGGCGAACAGATGCGAGTGAGGGCGAGGTGCTCCCCGCGGGTCGCGACGACGGTCCACGTCGACGGCGCCGTATCGGCCAGGGCTTGCAGGTTCGCGACCACGACGTCGCGACCGTCCCAGAATCCGGAACTCGTCACGCGCCGGCGATCATCGACCAAACTGTCGTCGGTCAGGATCGCGGCCAACGCCGCCCAGTTGCGGGCGCGGAAGTACGCAAAGTTTCGGTCATTTGCCCGGCTCGCCGCGTTTTCCAGTCCAGGCCGTGGGAGTTCGTCGAACCTTGCGAGTGCGGCTTCGAGGTCGGCCTCGTCGTACACCTCGACGCGGTTGATCCGACCGGTTTTGACAGTCAGAACAAGGATCATTCGCCACTCGACGGCAAACCCGTCTGGCGAGCTTCCCCACGCGGCATAGGTGCCCACCGCTCCCACATTGCTGAGCCGATGTACCGACTCGATCAGCATGCTGAGTTCTGGTGTGACGTCCCAGATGTCGCGCATGGCTACTTGGGGATCGGTCGCGTCGATTACCGCGAGCCGTCGATGGTCGATGGCCGCCCAGTCCGCGGTCGGAAGTTCGTGCCGGTTGAACGCGGCGCATTCACGTGTGACAACAGACCAAGTCTGCGCGTGAGCGCCGGCTTCGCCGGCCAGGTATCGGGCGTCGAGTTCCTCGAGCGCAGCCTCGAAATCGGTCAGATCGAACGCGACGATTGCCGAGATCCGCTCGGCGGCGTCGATCTCAAGTACGTATAGAAGATCGACGCGAAACGCTTCGGGTTTCTCGTCGGTGCGCGAAAACCGGGCCTGGGTAAGGACGAGGCGATCGCCGCGAGTGGCAAGGGCCTCCGAAGCCATTTGCGTCACCCCCAGGTCGAGGGCCGTCCGGAACTGTCTGACCATGGCATCCCGACCGGTTCCGATGCCCTCGCCTACCAGAAGGCGACGATCTTCGGCGTAGAGGTCGTCGGCGCAGATCTTCGCTAACGCGTCCCAGTCACGGGCAGCGAAGTACGCCAGTAATCGGTCGTACACCCGGCTTGCCCCGTTTTGCAGTCGCGGTGCCGGCGCGCTGAGCTGATCGAACTTCGCGAGCGCGGCGTCGAGGTCTGTCTCCTCGAAGACCTCGCGGCGATTGATTTTGTCGCCATCAAAGGTGAGAAGACCGATTGCCCGCCACTCGGCCTCGAAACCGTCGCGCGAGCTCCCCTTCAGCACATGAGTCGCGAGCGCGCCGCGGCCGCTCAACCGATGCACAGCCTCGATGTAGATGCTGCTGCCCGGCGCGGCGTCCCACGTGGATCGGATGTACGCGGTCAAGTCACCGGGTGTGAACGATATCCCTCGGCGATGGTCCGTATTGACGCAGTCGGGCGTCATAGCGGGGAGTTCGTGCCGGTTGAACGAGGCGCAGGCACCTGCGATGAGAGACCAGGTGTCCGCGTAAGCTGCCGCCTCGCCGGTGAGATAACGCGCATCGAGCTCAGCGATGGCCGCGTCGATGTCGTCGACATCGAAGGTGATACCCGCCGTCACTTGGTTGTCGGCGTCGACTTCGACGAGGCAAAGCATCTCGAGACTGAACGGATCGGGCCGCTGGTTGCCGCCCGACATCCGGCTGCGAGTGAGCACCAGGCGCTCCCCACGGGTTGCGATGACACGCGACTCGCAGCTCCTGACCCCGACGTCGACGATGGCCCGCAGATTCGCAATCTGCGCAGCCCGGCCGCGTTGAACACCGCTGCGTATCAACCGACGACGATCGTCGTAGTAGCTGTCGTCGGTAGTCATCTCCGCCATGGAGTCCCAGTCACGAGTCGCGAGGTACGCATTGAAGCGGTCGTAGACTCGGCTTGCCGCATTCTCCAAAAGCGGTGCGGGTCGGCTCAGCCGGTCGAACGTTGCGATTGCGGTTTCCAATTCCGCCTCGTCGTAGACTTCGAAACGCTTAACCTTGTCACCGTCGACCATCTGCAAATCGATACCGCGCCACTCGGCGTCAAAACCCATAGCCGAAATGCCTTGCGCCACATGCGTACACACCGCGGCACGGTCACTGAGCCGATGTACGGTCTCGACGTAGAGTCGGACGCCTCGGAAATTGCCCAGGTTACTGAGGTCGTCGAGCAGATCACCGGGCGCGAAAGAGACCGGACGATGATCGATGCTGACGCAATCCGTTGCGAACGAGGGACGCTCGCCTCGATTGACCGCAGCGGGGCCACGTGCAATCACCGACCACGTATGAGCGTGCGGCGCGGCCTCGCCGCTGAGGTAGCGACGGTCGAGTTCGGCGACCGCGGCATCGAAGTCGTCAAGGTCGAACACAACGCGCGCCACAATCCGTTCTGTGGCGTCGATCTCGACGACGGCGAGCACGTCGATGCCGAATGCGTCCGGACGGTGGTCACCGAAAGAGGACTGGACCCGATTGAGTACTAGGCATCCGCCTCGTGTCGCAATGGTATTCGTCGCCATGCTGTTGATCCCAGCTTTGGCCACTACCGATAGTTCGGCCATCACGGCATTGCGTCCCTGTCGAAGTCCCGAGCCCACCACCTTGCGGCGATCATCTTGGACGACATGCTCGGCCAGGGATTCTTTCACCGCGTCCCAGTCGTTGCCCACGAAATATGTGTTGACCCGCTGGCATACGCGGGTCGCCGCGTTTTCGGGTCGTCGAGGCTGCGGCCGTGCTTGCTGCTCGAAGCGGGCATCCGCGGCGTCGAGTTCGGCCATCGCCGCGACAAGGTCTTCGGAGTCGAACCACACCTGCGTTGCGATTCGGCCATCCTCGTCTAACACGCAGACTTGCAGAAATTCGTCGTGCGGCGAGCCAGCAGTGTCGTCACAAGTGGTTACGGCTAACCGAGTTACCGCCATGCGTTCGCCGCGCACCGCAACGACGCCAACAATTCGGAAGCGCAGCGCGCCGTCTTCAGCGAGCCGTCGTACCTGGTGCGGCCAAGGGCCAGCAGGTAGATCGTCCAGATTGAAGCGGACAATCTTTCGCCGGCTCTCGACAACGACGCCAGGCGCAAACAACTGCTCCAATTCGTCCCAGGCCTCAACATCCAGCGCGGCCGCCACCTGTCTGACCGCTCGCACACAGGCGTTTTCTGGCTCGAGTCTGGGCGCTTCAGGCATTGGCAGCGGGGCTACGCAGAGATCTTGCTCCACGATCTTGCGGGCAATCTCGGTAAGCGCCGCAGCGCCTTTCAGCTCATACAGCTCGACGGCTCGCTCCGCAGCAGCATGGGCCTGCGCGAGGTCGTCGCAAGCCTCCAAAACCGTTGCCAGGGCAAGGCATGCGTCGCCGTGGTCCACCAGCAAGTCGGTACGCTCGGCAAGTCCCACGGCGGCCTGAGCTACGCGGCAGGCCTCGTCGTGTGCTCCGCTGCGCGACAACAGATGCGCCCGAAGGGTGCGCCACGCGATTGACGGCTTCAGTGCATGTCCGGCCAGACGCTCGCTCTCGCAGCACAACTCGTCCGCCTCGCCGTCTCGGCCCAGCGCCAAGCGGGCGCGGCCCAGCAGGGCAGCGGTTTCAGCGGTGTCGGCGTCAAGACCCATGCGACGAAAACCGTTGTAAGCCTTCATTAGATGCGGCTCGGCTGCAGCCGCGTCGTCGGCGACAAGCTCCACGATCCCGGCGAACTGCTCGACTTCGAGCAGTGCGGGCCGCAAGCCGAGCTCGGTCACGGTCCGACGCGCGGAGTCGATCATCCGCCGGGCCGCGGCCGTGCGGCCGCGGAAGGCTTCCAACACGGCTTGACACCGGGTCGAGGTGGCCTCGACCGCTGGCGAGTCGGTGGTTATTCGCAGCAGCCGCACCACGTCGAGGCACCGTCCGCCGGCCCGCGGCACCGGGTTGGGTCCCCATAAGGCCGCCAGCGGCGCACCGGCCAGCACCGCGTTCACCCGGCGGTGTTCGCGCGCGCGCCGCGCCGCCGTCAAGGCATCATCCAGGGTGGCTTCACAGTCACCGATACGCCCAAGGCGTGCAAGGCATCCGGCACGCACGGTATGGGCCTTCGCCTCCCCGGCGGCATCGGCCAAACCGGCCAACTCTTGGGCTGCGGTCTGCAACGCGACTTCTACCTCGTCCAATCGCTCGGGATGGATGAGCATCGACAACTGGCCGTCGAAGCAGGTGGCCCACGCCGACAGTTGCACCGAATCGACTGTCACCGAATGCAATTGGGAAACTGCGCCACCCGCCGAAGCTACATCACCAGCGGCCAGGAGCGCTTCGCAGCGCGCCACCAGCAGCGCGGCGGCCTGATCGTCACGGTCGGGCAGTTCCTCGTCGATCTCCTCCAACGCGTGCAAGGCATGGTCGTAGAGGTCGGCGGCACCTTCGTAAGCCAGCCGTGCCATCGCCTGGTCGGCGGCGCGTCGGCAGTACTGAACGGCCTTAGCCGCGTTGCCGGCCCAGGCGCATTCGAAATAGTGGTGAGCCAATTCGGCCAGCAACTCGTCCTCGGCGCCGGGTTGAGACTCCAACGTCGTGGCGATCCGTTGGTGCAGTCGCATCCGCCGCACCGAGGCAAGCTCGGTGAGCAGCGACTGGCGGACGATCGCGTGGTTGAAACGGTAACGGCCACCTGGCTCTTCGACGACGAGACCGGCCGCGCACGCCTCGTCGAACGCGTCGACGAGTTCACTCCCGATCACCTGCTCGACCAGTTCCAGGCCGAACCGGCTACCGACCACCGCAGCCGCCGAGAGCGCCTTGTTCGTCTCCTGCGAGAGTCGAGAAAGCCTGCGGCTCACGGCTTCTCGAACACCCTGGGGAAGGGTGCTCTGATCCCATACGCCGCCACTTTCATCGACGTGACGCAGGGCCTCAATGAGGAAGAACGGGTTTCCGCCGGTGACAGACGCCAGGGCGTGGGCGAGTTCCTCGTCGTCATAGCCGGCTTCGGCCACGTAGGTGGTCACGTCGTCTTCGTCGAGTCCGCTCAGATTCAGCCGGCTGGCGGTGCCGTTCCGGTGCAGGTCGGCCAGCATTGCCGCCAACGGGAGGGAGCGGTCCAGATCGGTGCTGCGGTACGTGCCCACGATTTGCACGCGGGCATGGTCGCCGAACCGCAGCAGATGCCGCAAGAGCAGCAGCGTCGGCTTGGCCGCCCAGTGCAGGTCGTCGAGGATCAGCACGATCGGCGCCGCGGCCGACGCGATCTCCAGGAGCGCGACGACGGCGTCGAACAGTGCGTAACGCTCGGTGTCAGGGTCCGCGCGGGCCGGGGACGCCAGATCGGCGACCGCGTCCAGCAGCCCGGGGGCCAGGGGGAGCAGCGCTTCGACGCCCCGCAGTCCCCGCAGCCGGTCCGCGCCGACGCACGGCACGAGCGCGCGCAAGGCTTCGGCAAACGGCTGATACGGCGCGCCGAGGTCCTCGTCGCAACGTCCGTAAAGCACGATCGAACCCTGTGCATACGCGCGGTGGGACCATTCGCCAGCCAGGCGCGTCTTGCCGACACCGGGTTCGCCGGCGATCAGCACCGCGTGCGCGCCGCTGCTCTGCCACGCGGTGAAAAGACGTTCCAGTTCCACGCCGCGGCCGACGAACGGGCCGGGAGCGGTCAACACGGCGGGCAGGGCGGGGCGGTCTATCGGTGCGTCGGCGACGACTTGCTCGCGCTGGTCGGTGTCCAGTCTCAGCTCGAAAACATGTTCTGGGCGCGCGAGGTTGCGCAGCTGGCGCATCCCCAGGTCGGCAAGCACGACATCGTCCGGAAGCGAGTCGATGACAAGCTCGGCGGTCGCTCGCGAGCACAAAGTCTGGCCGCCCGCGGCCAGCGAGCGCAGGCGCGCTGCCCGGTTGACCGCGCGGCCGAAGTAGTCGCCGTCGCGAAGCTCGACCTCACCGGTGTGCAGGGCTATGCGAATGCTCATCGGCTCGGCCAGTGTCCACGGCTCGTGAATGACCGCTTCCTGCAGCTCTATTGCTGCGGCAGCGGCAGCAGAGGGCCGTTCGAAGACCGAGAACGTGGCATCGCCCTCACCGCGCGTCTTGATCAGGCGTCCGCCGCGTGAGGTCACGACCTGTTCGACGAGCTCGTCGTGGCGCGCCAGCGCGGTCGCCATGGCCGCAGCGTCAGCCTCCCAGGCCGCCGTCGACCCCTCGATGTCGGTCAACAGGAACGTCACCGCCCGGGTTACCGTCGAAAGATTCTGCGCAACAGGAATTTCCAGTCCCGCGTCCTGTGCGACGACCGCTGCCTCCAGGCGGCGCAGTTCCGGACCGGGATCGACACCCAGCTCCTCGGCGAGCAGCGCCCGCGCCCGTTGATACGCGCCGAGGGCCTCGCCCTGCCTACCGGCGCGATACAGGGCGAGCATCAGCTGGCCCCATCGCCGCTCGCGTAGCGGCGCGTCAGCCACCACGGCCTCGAGCTCGCCGATGATCTCTGCGGCACGGCCCGTCGCCAGCAGCGCATCGGCGCGGTCCTCCACCAGTGCGGCGTGCTCTTCCGCCCACCGCGTCTTCTCGGCGGTTCCGCGCTGACTGTCGGGCAGTTCGGGGATTCCGCGCCATAAAGCCAGGGCCTCGTCGAAGCGAGCCACCGACTGGCCGCTGTCCCCGGCAGCGGCCGCCTCGCGACCCCGCCGAGCGAACGACCGGTAACTCGCGGTGTCAACCTCCGTCCCGGCCAGGATCCATCCGGCGCCTTCGGTCAAGACGAAGCCGTCGCCGAGGGTGCGACGCAGCAGCGAGATGTGAGTCTGCAGAGCCTTTCCGGCGGTGCGCGGCGGCTCCTTGCCCCAGAGCAGTTCGATGAGGGTGGCAGCGGAGACGACCGAACCGGCGTGCAGCCCGAGCATCGTGAGTAGGGCGCGCGGTTTTGTGTCCGGGATCATGATGGTTGCGCCATGCTGCCGGACTTGAAGAGGGCCCAAAACCCCCAGTTCCACGTCTTGAAGAGTAGTCACGAAGGCCATCGTTGGGCAGAGGATTCAACGGGCAGTCAAGGTCGAGTAAAGGCGGTCCACGCGATTGGAGTAGGCGGGTACTTGTGCCCGAGCACTCGGCATACCAGGAGCAGTTCGTCCAGAACTTGACGACCAACGCTACGTCCTATGCCGGCGCGGAAAGCGCCAACACCTTGAGTCTCAACTTGCTGTCCGGGGTGGACGCATTCAGGCTGGGGTCCACTGTGGCGTTGCTTGCTGCGGCGATCGGATATGCGGGGTTGCTTTACAACTTCGTGCCGTTCCTGCCGGAAGCATTGATATTTCCCTTGGCTGCGCCGGCCGGATTATTGTTGTTCGCTGCATTTGCGAATGCAGTGTTCTGGGCGATCGTCGAGTCCGGCTTGGCGTCTCTTCTTGGAATCGCATGATGTCGAATTACCTCGTTTGGTGAGGCGCGAACGCCGCACCGGTGTGCCGTTCG
Organism: Mycobacterium sp. NGS67; assembly: GCF_059812185.1. Taxonomy (NCBI): domain Bacteria; kingdom Bacillati; phylum Actinomycetota; class Actinomycetes; order Mycobacteriales; family Mycobacteriaceae; genus Mycobacterium; species Mycobacterium sp. NGS67. The sequence goes on along the minus strand of NZ_JCALCF010000015.1, from coordinate 86,225 downwards.
CCGCCGAATGTCACCCAGGCGTGACCGTCGCAAGCAGCAGCGGTCCTAGCTGCACGCCGCGCAGGACCTGCAGACCTGACCCCGGGCAGGCACGCCATCGTGATAACGACTACCTTCACCTATGACGCTCCTAGTGCACCTAGGGCGGGCAGCCATATCAGCCTGAGCGCAAAGGGGTTCTCGTGGGCGACACCGACGACACCGCATCTCTGAAGTACCCGGGGGGCGATATCGACCTGAAAATCGTCCGCGCCACCGAAGGTGCCGACGGCATCGCGCTCGGTCCGCTGCTGTCCAAGACCGGGCACACCACCTTCGACAACGGGTTCGTCAACACCGCCGCCTGCAAGAGCGCCATCACCTACATCGACGGCGACGAGGGCATCCTGCGCTACCGCGGCATCCCGATCGACCAGCTCGCGGAGAAGTCGACGTTCATCGAGGTCTCCTACCTGCTCATCTACGGCGAGCTGCCCACCACCGACCAACTGGCCGAGTTCACCGGCAAGATCCAGCGCCACACCATGCTGCACGAGGACCTCAAGCGGTTCTTCGACGGATTCCCGCGCAACGCGCATCCGATGCCGGTGCTGTCCAGCGTGGTCAACGCCCTTTCGGCGTACTACCAGGACGCCCTGGACCCGATGGACAACTCTCAGGTCGAGCTGTCCACGATCCGGCTGCTGGCCAAGCTGCCCACGATCGCCGCCTACGCCTACAAGAAGTCGGTCGGCCAGCCGTTCCTCTACCCGGACAACTCGCTGACATTGGTGGAGAACTTCCTGCGCATGACGTTCGGCTTCCCGGCCGAGCCCTACCAGGCCGACCCCGAGGTGGTACGCGCGCTGGACATGCTGTTCATCCTGCACGCCGACCACGAACAGAACTGTTCGACGTCGACGGTCCGGTTGGTCGGCTCGTCGCGCGCCAACATGTTCACCTCGATCTCCGGCGGCATCAACGCGCTGTGGGGTCCCCTGCACGGTGGCGCCAACCAGGCGGTGCTGGAAATGCTCGAGGAGATCCGCGAGAGCGGCGACGACGTCGGCGAGTTCGTCCGCAAGGTGAAGAACCGCGAAGAAGGCGTCAAGCTGATGGGCTTCGGTCACCGCGTCTACAAGAACTACGACCCGCGTGCCCGCATCGTCAAGGAACAGGCCGACAAGATCCTGGACAAGCTGGGCGGCGACCCGCTGCTGGACATCGCCAAGCAGCTCGAAGAGGCCGCGCTGACCGACGACTACTTCATCGAGCGCAAGCTCTACCCGAACGTCGACTTCTACACCGGCCTGATCTACCGGGCACTGGGCTTCCCGGTCCGGATGTTCACGGTGTTGTTCGCGCTGGGCCGGCTGCCCGGCTGGATCGCGCACTGGCGCGAGATGCACGACGACAGCGACAGCAAGATCGGCCGGCCGCGCCAGATCTACACCGGCTACACCGAGCGCGACTACGTCGCCATCGACGGCCGCTAGTTTCGCTGCGAGCTGGGGGCACCACCCCCTCGCGAGCAGACGCAAAAGCCCCTGATTCGTGCCGAATTCAGGGGCTTTTGCGTCTGCTCGCCGTCAAGGTCGCCAGCACGGCCATCGCCGCGTTGTGCCCGCCGATGCCCGAGACCCCGCCGCCGCGGCGAGCGCTCGCGCCGCACCGCATGATCCGCGGGTGTTCGGTGGCCACCCCCCATCGCTGTGCCGGAGTGTCCAGCGGATCGTCGTCTTCGACGAACGGCCACGACAGCGCGCCGTGGAAGATGTTGCCCGCCGTCATGCCCAGCGCGTGCTCCAGGTCCCGTGTGGTCGTCGTCTCCAGGCACGGCCGGCCCTGCGCGTCGACGAGCAACAGATCTTGAATCGGTTCGGCCAGAACGGAATTCAGCGATCCGAGTACGGATTCGGTGAGCACGACGGCGTCCGCGCGCAGTGACGGCGGTGTGTGCAGACCGAACACCGTCATCGTCTGCACACCGGGCAACTCAGGCGACACGATGCTCGGATCGGCCAGCGAATGGCAGTAGGCCTCGCACGGCAACGGGTCCGGCACGTCTCCGTCCGACGCCCTCGTGTAGGCGGCGTCGAGCTGTGACCAGGTCTCGTTGACGTGCAGCGTCCCGGCGAATGCCTGCTCCGGTGTCACCCGCGGGTCCCGTAACCGGGGCAGTCGTCGCAGCACCATGTTGACCTTGACCTGCGCGCCCGGCGCCAGGGCGGGTGCCGACTCGCCCAACAGGTCGGCCAGTAGGACCGGCCCCACCCCGCTCAGTACGAACCGCGCCTGCAGCACACACTCGTCGTCGTGCCGGCGATAGCGCACCTCGCCATCCGGGTCTATCGCGAAAACATCTGCGTCAGTGCTGATTTCAGCTCCGTAGCCGGTGGCCGCCGCGGCCAGGGCCGCCGACACCGCGCCCATGCCGCCGACCGGCACATCCCAGTCGCCGGTGCCGCCACCCAGCACGTGATACAGCAGGCAGATGTTCTGCAGCAGCGACCGGTCGTCCAGTCGGGCGAAGGTGCCGATCAGTGCGTCGGTGGCGATCACCCCGCGGACCACGTCGTTGCCGACGGTGCCGGCGATCGCCCGCCCGATCGGTTCGTCGACCAGGGCTTGCCACGCAGACGCCGCGTCGGGATCACCACCGTCCAGCACGAGCCGGCGGGCTTGTTCGCGGGTGCGCAGCGGCTCGAGCAGGGTCGGCCAAAAGCGCCGCGTCACCAGCCGAGAGCGCCGGTAGAACGCGTCGAAGCCCTGCTCGTCGGCCGCGGCGCCGAGCGCGTCGAACCCGCCGGGTGATCCGACGAGCAGACCGGTGCGTCCCCCGGTGATGGGGTCCGGGGTGTAGGACGAATACGCGCGTCGGCTCAGCCGTACCCGAACGCCCAGGTCATCGAGTATGCGCGACGGCAGCAGGCTGACCAGGTACGAATAGCGTGACAGCCGGACGTCGACGCCGTCGAAGGCCCGTGCCGATATCGCGGCGCCGCCGACGTGTGCTTGGCGTTCCAGGACCCGCACTCGCAAACCCGCGCGCGCCAGGTAGGCGGCCGCGACCAGCCCATTGTGCCCACCGCCGACGATCACGACGTCGTACCGGGGATTGACCGCCGGGCCAGTCCCGTTGGCCATCGCTACAGTCTGCCCGACGTTCCCCCGGGAACGGGCCGGGACTCGGTAGGCTGCTAATCGCCTGGAAGTGCACGAACGAGTGAGGAGCGATGGCCGGTTCAGAGGTGGGTGTGACGGAAGCACCCACGCCCGCCGAGCCCGTGGCCCAGGACCGACCGACCCGACGGCAGCTCGTCCGGCTCTGGCTGATCGGTCTGGCGCTGATCCCGTTCCTGCTCGCCCTGATCAGCTACGGCGCATACGAGCGTCCCATGGCCGTCAACGGCCCAACCGGCGATCTGCCCACGCTGTCCCCGACATCGGTCAGTATCTCGATGGCGCCCAGCCTGTCGTTGTCGCTGCTGTCCGTCAGCCGCGACGGCAACGGCATCACGTTGATCGGTGACTTTCCCGACGAGGCGTCGAAAGCGTCATTGATGAAGGCGCTCAAGGGATTACTGGCGCCGGGAGTCGCCGTCGTCGACCAGATCCGCATCGACCCGCTGGTGCACACCCTCGACTTCACCAACGCCGAACCCGTTTTCACCGCCGGCGCCCCGATTCCAGACTTCAACTTCAAGGTCGAGAAAGACACCGTCACGCTGACCGGCACCGCTACCACACCGGACCAGAAGGAGGCGATCGGCCGCGCCGCCGCCGCCGCCTGGCCGGACGTCAACCTGACCAACAAGATCGTGGTCAAAGGCCAGATCACGCCGATGCCCCCGGGTGGTACGCCGGCCCCGCCTGCCCCTGCCCCTGCGGCGGCCGCGAATTGCGGCGATCTACAGGCCGCCATCAACGCCATGACCGGTGGTCCGCTTGCGTTCGGAAACGACGGCGTGAGCCTGACACCGGAGGACAACGACATCCTGATCCGGGTGGCCGACAAGCTCAAGGCATGTCCGGACGCCCGCGTCACCATCAACGGCTACACCGACAACGCCGGCAGCGAGGCCGTCAATATTCCGCTGAGCACCCAACGGGCCACCGCCGTCGCCGAATACGTCATTGCCAACGGCGTGCCGCGCGCCCGGGTCACCGCCAAGGGGATGGGGTCGGCCAATCCGATCGCGAGCAATGACACCCCAGAGGGACGGGCCAAGAACCGCCGCGCCGAGATCGTGGTCGGCTAGGGGATCGGATATGGGTTTCGTGGTCCAGTGGTTGATCTGCTCGGTCGCTTTTGTCGGCGGTTCGGCCGTGGCTTACGGAATAGCGTTGCTGCTCAAGCCCAAACAACGCGACGCCGAAGACGCGCCCGCCCCCGAGCCCGAACCCGAACCCCGCCCCGACCCCGAACCGCAGCCCGTCGAGCAGGAGTCTTCGGAGATCGGAGCCAAAGGGTGAGCGGTCAACTGCACTGGTGGCCCGCCGCTGTCGCGTTCGGGCTCGGCATGGTGCTGACGCTGACGCTGATGATGCGCCCGGCCAAAGTCCCGATGCCGGCCTGGGTGTCGGGTCAACCGGGGCCGCTGGCCCAGCCCGAGCCGCCGACGATGAAGGTGCCGGCCAGCGAGGCGCCTACCCAACGGATCCCGGTGGCCAGGCCGCGACCGGCGAAGAAGACCGCCGCCAAAGTGCCACCGAGAAAACGCAGGCCGATTCCGCGAGACGATGCGACGGAGGCGATTGCGGTCCCAAGGAAGAGGACCGCGAAGAAGGTCCCGGCGAAGAAGGCCAGACCCAGACGCCCACCCGGTCGGATTCCTGTCACGAAAGACCTTGCGACGCAGACTGATACGCTCAGCGAAGCGCAGACGGTGCAGATACCTCTGGTGCCGTACGCGCCGTACGGCCCTGGGTCCATGCGTGCCGATCCCGACGGGACTGGGCCGGAGGGCTGGCAGGTGAAGGGCCGCACCGATTCTCGGCTGTTCTATCTTCCCGATGATCCGGGCTACGACGACGTCGAGGCCCAAGTCTGGTTCGAGGACGAGGATTTCGCCAGGCGGGCGTTTTTCATGCCGGGGCGCGACAGCGCGCCTACCAGCCCCGAGGACTAGGGCGTTTCTGACAATAGCGCCGGTCCTGGTGAGGCGGGTTGAGTTGCATGGGGGTGCGCATCCTGACGCTGGTTTCGCGCCCAGATTTTGCACGCGGAGTAAGCGTTTGGGTTGTTTCGTGATTTCGCTGTGAAGACTTGGTCTTGGGGGTGAAGGGACGGCTTTCGGGGTGAAACCAGGGCGGGAAAATCGGCGAAATCCCGCCGTGGTTTCCCTCGCAAAGCCCAGGTTTCACACTGAAAGCCCAGGTTTCACACTGAAAGCCCCAGGTTCACCCGAACTCGACACCGACTAGCTGGGGCCGGGCAGGCGCAGCACCAGTCGCGCCCCGCCCATTGCGCTGCTCTCCAAAGTCGCCGTGCCACCGTGTAATTGGGCCTGCTGAGCGACCAGCGCCAGGCCCAGGCCGGACCCGGAATGTGAGGCGGTCGAACCTCGCGAGAATCGTTCGAACACGATCCGGCGTTCCTCTTCGGGCACGCCGCTGCCGTCGTCGTCGATGGCGATCTCCACTCCGGCTCGCGAGCTGACCGCCGACACCTGGACATGGGTGGCGCCGCCGTGCTTGACGGCGTTGGCGATCGCGTTGTCCACCGCCAGGCGCAGCCCGGCCGGCATCCCGACGATGATGCACGTCGGCGACGGCACCAGGGACACGTCGACGTCGGGGTAGATGCGGGTGGCATCGTGAGCGGCCCGGTCCAGCAGATCGGTGATGTCGACCGGTACGTGGTCATCGGAGGTGGACAGCTCGCCTTGGGCGAGCCGCTCCAACGCGCTCAGGGTGGCCTCGATGCGCGACTGGGTGCGGATGACGTCGCCGAGCACTTCCTTGCGCTGCTCGTCGGGCATGTCCAGGGTGGCCAGCACCTCGAGGTTGGTCCGCATCGCGGTCAGCGGGGTGCGCAACTCGTGCGAGGAGACCGCGGCGAAGTCACGGGCCGAGGCCAGCGCCTCCTGCGTCCGGTTCTGCTCGTTCCAGATGCGTTGCAGCATGCCCCGCATGGCCTCGGCGATCTCGACGGCTTCACTGGCGCCGTGCACCTCGACCCGCGGGGCTTCGTCGCCGGCATCGATCGACCTCGTCTGTTCGGCGAGTTGTTTGAACGGCCGCACCGCGAAAGCGGCCAGCAGCCAAGCGAACACGGCGGCCGCCGCCACGGCGAAGATGCAGATCAACAGCACCCGCCGATGCAGGTTGTTGGTTTCGGCGTACGTCGCGTCGTAGGTCGCGCCGACGGCCATCGACATCGGTTCCGGTCCGGAGATCTCCACCGTGCGCACCCGGTAACGCACCCCGTTGATGTAGGTGTCGGCGTAGTCGGCCTGCAGTGGCGGCAAGGTGATGTCGGAGTTCGACTTGACCACGTTGCCGCGGCGCACCGTGATCAGGGCGTCCTGGTCGTTGGGGGAGCGCGGGATCTCGTCGAGACCGCGCGGCACGAACGGGATGGCGAAACCAGCGGCCTCGTCGAGCCGGCGGTCCAGCCGCTCTTTGCGGTCCTTGGTGATACCGACCCACACGACAACGCCCACGATCAGCACGGGAATCGCGGCGCCGATCGCCGTCGCGACCACCACCCGGGTCCGTAGCGAGGGCGTTCGGGCGAAGATCCGCGACAGGATGTTCATCGGCAATACTGCGGCCTTACTGCATCCGAAGGACGAACCCGACTCCCCGGACGGTGTGCAGGAGCCGCGGACCGCCGTTGGCCTCCAACTTGCGTCGCAGGTAGCCGATGAAGACATCGACGACGTTGGTGTCGGCGGCGAAATCATAGCCCCACACCAGCTCCAGCAACTGCGCGCGGGACAGCACTGCGGTCTTGTGCTCGGCCAGCACGGCCAGCAGGTCGAACTCTCGCTTGGTCAGGTCCACGTCCACGCCGTTGACCCGAGCCCGGCGGCCCGGGATGTCCACCTCCAGCGGGCCCACCGTGATGGTTTCCGACGACGACGTCGCGGTGGCTCCGCGGCGGCGCAGCAGCGCGCGCACCCGGGCCACCAGTTCGGCCAGCACGAACGGCTTGACCAGGTAGTCGTCGGCTCCGGCCTCCAGACCGGCCACCCGGTCGTCGACCGAGCTGCGGGCGCTGAGCACGCACACCGGCACGTCGTTGTCCATCGCGCGCAGTGCCGTGACGACGCTGACGCCGTCCAGCACCGGCATGTTGATGTCCAGCACGATCGCGTCCGGGCGGGTCTCGGTGGCGCTGCGCAGGGCTTCGGCGCCGTCGACCGCCGTCGACACCTCGAAACCGGAGAGCCGCAGGCCGCGCTCCAGCGAGGCGAGCACGTCGGAGTCGTCGTCGACGACCAAGACCCGAGGTGAGTTGACACCAGTGTCCATGGGTTCATCTTGCCTGATTGTCGGGTGCGACGGTGGGAGGCACGAGCAGTCCGCGGGATGCCGGGACCGTAGCAACGCATTGTCGAAATGGTTATCGTTTCGACGCTGCGCAGCGACCGGGCCTGGTTGCCGACGTGCAATCATCGAGATCGGGTGGCAGGTCACGACATTCGGCGTCGCGACCGAAATTCGTTGTTGCGATTCGCCTTTGACGCCATCTCTCGCAACGGGATCGGGAGACGAGCTCGATGACCGACGTCATGCCCGCCCCGTATGAGGTGGCCCAGGCGCCCGACCAGGACCCGCGTCGGTGGAGCGTCATGGGTGCGGCGGCAATCCTTACTTGCGTTGCGGCCGTTGGGTTCCCACTCATGGCGAGGGCGACGATCGATGGCCCGCTGAGCTACTACGATCACCGTGGGCTGTGGGTGCCGGGGGTGGCGGCCATCGCTTTGCTGTTGTCCGAGTCGGCGATGTGGTTGATACGCCGCCGGGTCACCGTCTGTGCGGCGACGGGCCTGGGACCCGCGATTCGCCGAGACTTGCACCAAGGCTTGCATATCTTGCCGCTGACCTTTCACCTGCGTTGCCAGACCGGGAAATTGGTGTCGCGTTCAGTGAGCGATCAGGACACCGTGCGCGGTCTGCTCTCGTTCGGCGCGGTGCTGGTGGTGCTCGACAGCCTTCAACTCGCCGTGGTGACAGTGTGTCTGCTCGCGCTGTACTGGCCGATGGGGGTGGTGGCGCTGGCCATGGTCGCGGCGCTGCTCGCCACGGTGCTGCACCATCAGGGCGAACTGAGTTTGCCCAGGTTGCCCGCGCAGGTCTGGACGGTGCTGGAGGTCATCCCCAATCTCGCTCTGGTCGTCGTGCTGGGGCACGGGGCGTACGCGGTGTGGCATGGCCTGATCACCATGGGCACGCTGACGGCGTCGCTGCTGATGACGCTGTCCCTGGTCTGGCCAGCCACCGGGCTGGGCTTTCTGTTGTCGATGACCCGCGAAGCGATGAGAGGGTCGGCTAACTGAGCGTGTTCCCGGCCTCCGGCAGGCCGATACGGCGGTAGCGCCGCAAGCGCGCGTCCAAGCGCCCGGCGTCGGGCAACATCCGCAGCGCGTGTACCTCCGCGGCGATCGCGCGGGACAGCCGCGCCGAGAACTCGGCCGGCTCGTCGGCGGCGTCGGGACGTTCGGGCACGACCGCGTCGACGATGCCGGCCGCCAACAGGTCGGTCGACCGGATACCTTGTGCCGCAGCGAGTTCCGGTGCATGTGTGATGTCACGAAAGACGATCGCGCTGGCGCCCTCGGGCGGCAGCGGGGCCAGCCACCCGTGCTGCGCGGCCAGCACCCGGTCGGCGGGCACCATGGCCAGCGCCGGCCCGCCGCTGCCCTGACCCAACAGCACCGACACCGTGGGAGTCGCCAACGTCACCAGCTCGGCCAGGCACTGGGCGATCTGCCCGGCCAAGCCGCCCTGTTCGGCTTCGATGGACAATGCCGGCCCTGCGGTGTCGATCACCAGCACCAGGGGGAGTCGCAGTTCGGCGGCCAAGGCCATACCCCGGCGCGCCTCGCGCAGCGAAGCGGGCCCGACGGCATTGCCGCCACCGGGTTGGGTCCGCTGCTGGCCGAGCACCACCACCGGCTGACCGCAAAACCGGGCCAACGCCAGCAGCGTCGTCGTACCCCGACCGGTGCCCGACAACGGCACCAAATCGGTAGCGCCGTGGCGCAACAGGTCCCGCACATCGGGCCGATCCGGGCGCCGCGAAGCCAGCACCGAATCCCAGGCACCGACGTCGGGCACCGGCTCGGCCGGCTGAGGTGCCGGCGGCGGCCCGGGGGCGTCGGCGATCACCGTCAGCGCCCGGTCGAGCGTGTCACGTAACTCACCGAGCGCGACGACGTCATCGATCACCCCGTGCCGCTGCAGGTTCTCCGCCGTCTGCACGCCGGACGGGAACGGCTCGCCATACAGCAACTCGTACACGCGGGGACCGAGAAACCCGATCAGCGCGCCCGGCTCGGCGAACGTCACGTGACCCAGCGATCCCCAGGACGCAAACACCCCGCCCGTCGTCGGGTTGCGCAGATAGACCAGGTACGGCAGGTGGGCTTGGCGGTGCAGCCGGACGGCGGCGGCTATCTTGACCATCTGCAGGAACGCGACCGTACCCTCCTGCATGCGGGTGCCGCCCGAGCTCGGCGACGCCAGCAACGGCAACCGCTCGGCGGTGGCGCGCTCGACCGCCGAAGTGATCCGTTCTGCGGCGGCCACCCCGATCGACCCGGCCAGGAAGTCGAAGTCGCAGACCACCACCGCCACCCGGCGTCCGAAGACCGTTCCCTCGCCCGTGGAGACGGATTCGTCGCGTCCGGTGGCGGCCCGGGCGTCGGCCAGCTCACGGGCGTAGGACGGCGAGGTCGGCACCGTGAGCGGGTCGGTGTCCCAGCTGAGGAACGAGCCGGGGTCGAGTACCGTGTCGCGCAGTTGATCGGTCGTGATACGGCTCACACCGACGAGGCTAGTTATCCTGGCCCCCATGATCGGTATCACCCAGACCGAAGCCGTCCTGACCATCGAACTGCAGCGACCGGAGCGGCGCAACGCGCTGAACTCCCAGCTCGTCGAGGAGCTGCGGGAGGCGTTGCTGAAGGCGGGGGACGGCTCGGTGCGGGCCATCGTGCTGACCGGGCAGGGCACGGCGTTCTGCGCCGGGGCGGACCTGTCCGGCGACGCGTTCGCCGCCGACTACCCCGACCGGCTCGTCGAACTACACCGGGTCATGGACGCCACGTTGATCCCGGTGATCGGTGCGATCAACGGTCCCGCCATCGGCGCCGGGCTGCAGCTGGCCATGCAGTGCGACCTCCGGGTCGTCGCACCGGACGCGTTCTTCCAGTTCCCGACGTCGAAATACGGTCTGGCGCTGGACAATTGGAGCATCCGCCGGTTGTCCTCGCTGGTCGGTCACGGCCGGGCCAGGTCGATGCTGCTGACCGCGGAGAAACTGACCGCCGAGGTCGCGCTACAGACCGGCATGGCCAATCGGATCGGGACGCTTGCCGACGCCCAGGCCTGGGGCGCAGAGATCGCCGGGCTGGCGCCGCTGGCCATCCAGCACGCCAAGCGGGTACTCAACGACGACGGCTCCATCGAAGAAGCCTGGCCGGAGCACAAGGAGCTGTTCGACAAGGCCTGGGGCAGTCAGGACGTGATCGAGGCGCAGGTGGCCCGGGTCGAAAAGCGGCCACCGAACTTTCAGGGGGCCTGACGGACATGACGAACCGGGCGCTGCGACTGGCCGCCGGCACCGTCTCGCTGGCAGCGGGCGGCTGGTTGCTACGCGCCCTGCACGGCGCCCCCTCGGCGCTGGGCGCCGACCCCGGAGCCATCGAAGCCGTCACAGCGGATTCGCCGAACTACCGGGACGGCGCGTTCGTCAACATCGACCCCGGCTCGCTCTACGTGATGAACCGCGAGCAGCTGCGCCAGGTCGCCTGGGAACTGGTCGGCGCACGCGTACACAGCCGTCCCGCGCGACCGATCCCGTTGGCATCGCCGTCCATTTATCAGGGTGAGCCGGCCGAATTGGCGGTCAGCTGGTTCGGTCACTCGACGGCACTGATCGAGATCGACGGTTACCGCGTGCTGACCGACCCGGTGTGGAGCGACCGCTGCTCGCCGTCGGACCTGGTCGGACCGCAACGACTGCATCCCCCGCCCGTGCAATTGGAAGGCTTGCCGGCCGTCGACGCCGTAGTGATCAGCCACGACCACTACGACCATCTCGACATCGACACCGTGCTCGCGCTGGCTCGCATGCAGCGGGCACCGTTCTTCGTGCCGCTCGGGGTTGGTGCGCACCTACGGTCGTGGGGGATACCCGAGCAGCGGATCGTCGAGCTCGACTGGAATCAGAGCGCGAAGGTCGACGAACTGACCATCGTCTGCGTACCGGCCCGGCACTTCTCCGGGCGCTTTCTGAGCCGCAACAACACGCTGTGGGCGTCCTGGGCGTTTGTCGGGCCGTCGCACCGGGCCTATTTCGGTGGCGACACCGGCTACACCAAGAGCTTTGCCGACATCGGTTCCGAACACGGGCCGTTCGACCTGACGCTGATGCCGATCGGCGCGTACAACACGGCCTGGCCGGACATCCACATGAACCCGGAGGAAGCGGTACGGGCTCATCTGGACGTCACCGACTCGGGGTCGGGGCTGCTGGTGCCGATTCACTGGGGGACGTTCCGGCTGGCGCCGCACCCCTGGTCCGAGCCGGTCGAGCGGGTGCTCGAAGCGGCCGAGGCGGACGGGGCTCAGGTGGCGGTGCCCAATCCTGGGCAGCGGATCGACACCGCCTCGCCGCTGCGATTCAGCGCGTGGTGGCGGCTCTGAGCGAACCTGGTTTCCTTCCCGCGAAACCAGATGCCGGCCCGCTTCATCGGGCGCGAGGGTCCTCAAATGTACGGCCAAAACGGCGTGTCGTCGTACATTTGAGCGCGCTCGCGGGAAAAGGATTAGCCATGAGGAAACGTGCGGCGACGGCCGCAGTCCTGCTGCTGATGGTGTCGCTGGTTGGCTGTGGTCCCGGGCGACCGGCGTCCAGTCCGTCGTCCACGCCGGTCCAGGTGCCGCCCAACGAGTTCTCCGGCTTGCAGATCCCCGCCGGCCGCATCGACGACGCCGTCGCCAAGGTCGACGGCCTGGTGGCCGAACTGATGAAGAACAGCGGCATCCCGGGTATGGCGGTGGCGATCGTTCGCGGCGGGAAGACGTTGTACGCCAAGGGGTTCGGCATCAGGGATGCAAGCAGGCCAGACGCTGCGGACAACAAGGTCAACGCCGACACCGTCTTTCAACTGGCCTCGATATCGAAGTCGATCGGTGCGACCGTGGTGGCGCACGAAGTCACCGACGGTGCCATCACCTGGGACACGCCCGTGGTGTCGAAGCTGCCGTGGTTCGCGCTCAGCGACCCTTACGTCACCGAGCACGTGACAGTCGCCGACCTTTATTCGCACCGCTCCGGGTTGCCCGACCACGCCGGCGATGCCCTGGAAGACCTGGGCTACGACCGCCGGCAAGTGCTGGAGCACCTGAAGTATCTGAGTCTGGCCCCTTTCCGGAACAGCTACGCCTACACCAACTTCGGGGTGACCGCCGGTGCCAGCGCCGCCGCGGCCGCCGCCGGCAAGTCCTGGGAGGACCTGTCCGACGAAGTGCTCTACCGACCGCTCGGGATGGCCTCGACGAGTTCCCGGCTCGCCGACTTCCTGGCCAGGCCCAACCGAGCGGTCAACCACATCAAGATCGGCGACAAATGGGAAGCACGTTTCCAGCGCGACCCCGACGCCCAGACTCCCGCGGGTGGGGTGAGCTCGTCGGTCAACGACATGGCGCACTGGCTGACCATGCTGCTCGCCCGCGGTACCTACAACGGTCAGCGCATCACCTCACCGGAAGCGTTGCAGCCCGCTCTCACCCCGCAGGTGATCTCCGTGGCCGCAAAAAACCCGCAGGCGCGGGCCGGCACCTACGGCTACGGTTTCAATGTGTCGGTGACCTCATCCGGACGTACCCAGTACAGTCACTCGGGAGCGTTCGGACTAGGCGCGGCAACGACTTTCGCGGTGTTGCCGTCGGAGGACGTGGCCATCGTCGCGCTGACCAACGCCGCTCCCTACGGTGTGCCGGAAGCGCTGACGGCCGAGTTCATGGACCTGGTGCAGTACGGCCAGGTGCGGGAGGACTGGGCCACGTTGTACCGGCAACAACTGGGTCCGATGAACCGCCCGGACGGTTCACTGGTCGGCAGGCCACCTCCGGTCAACCCGGCTCCGGCCCGGCCGCTGACCGAATACGTCGGTGTCTACGCGAACGACTATTGGGGGCCGGCCACCGTCACCGAACGTGACGGCCGCCTGCAGCTGGCGCTAGGGCCCAAGAACCAGACCTTCGACCTGACCCACTGGGACGGCGACACCTTCACATTCCCGCTGACCAACGAAAACGCCTTGCCCGGTTCGATTTCCAAAGCGACCTTCGTCGGCAGCGCGCTGAACCTCGAGTACTACGACGCCGACAAGCTCGGAACATTCAACCGATGACCGCCGCGCCTGCCGTGACCGGATTGTCCGATGCCGAAGTGGCGCAACGGGTCGCCGACGGGCAAGCCAACGACCTTCCCGAGCGCGCCACCCGCAGCATCGCGCAGATCGCGCGGGCCAACGTCTTCACCCGGATCAACGCAATCCTGGGTGTGCTGTTCGCCATCGTGCTGGTGACCGGGTCGGTGATCAACGGGCTGTTCGGCTTGTTGATCGTCGCCAACAGCGTCATCGGCATGGTCCAGGAGATCCGCGCCAAGCGGACGCTGGACGAACTGGCCATCGTCGGACAGGCAAAACCATTGGTGCGCAGGCAATCCGGAACGTGTGCCCGCCCCCCCGACGAGGTGGTGCTCGACGACGTGATCGAGGTCGGTCCGGGCGACCAGATCGTGGTCGACGGGCAGATCCTCGAAGTGGACAATCTCGAGGTCGACGAGTCACTGCTCACCGGCGAAGCCGACCCGATCGCCAAACAGTCGGGCGAGGAAGTCATGTCGGGCAGTTTCGTCGTCGCCGGCTCCGGAGCGTACCGCGCCACCAAGGTCGGCCGTGACGCCTACGCGGCCAGACTCGCCGCCGAGGCCAGCAAGTTCACGTTGGTGAAATCCGAACTGCGCAACGGTATCAACAGAATCCTGCAGTTCATCACCTACTTGCTGATACCGGCCGGACTCCTCACCATCTACACCCAGTTGTTCACCACCAACGCGGGCTGGCGCGAGTCCGTGTTGGCGACCGTGGGTGCGTTGGTGCCGATGGTGCCGGAAGGTCTGGTGCTGATGACCTCGATCGCATTCGCGATCGGCGTCGTGCGACTCGGTCGGCGCCAATGCCTGGTGCAGGAGTTGCCCGCGATCGAGGGACTGGCCCGGGTCGACGTCGTCTGTGCTGACAAGACCGGCACGCTGACCGAGAGTGGCATGCGGGTAGCCGAGGTCGAAGATCTCGGCCCGGCCGGCGAAAGTCCCGCCGACGTGCTCGCCGCGCTGGCGGCGGCCGACCCCCGTCCGAACGCCAGCATGCAGGCGATAGCCGACGCATATCCCGACCCTCCCGGTTGGACCGTCACCGCCACAGCGCCTTTCAAGTCCGCGACCAAATGGAGCGGCGTGTCCTACCGCGATCACGGGGACTGGGTGATCGGGGCGCCCGACGTGCTGCTCGACCCGGACTCGGAGCCGGCCGCGCAAGCCGAGACGCTCGGCGGGCAGGGCCTGCGGGTGCTGCTGCTCGGCACCAGCGCCACCGCGGTCGACGATCCCGAAGCGCCCGGTGCCGTCGCTCCCGTCGCCCTGGTGGTGCTGGAGCAGAAGGTGCGCCCGGATGCCGGTGAAACACTGGGATACTTTGCGGCTCAAGGCGTTACCGTCAAGGTGATCTCCGGGGATAACGCCGTGTCGGTCGCCGCGGTGGCCGACAGGCTCGGACTGCACGGCGAGACGATGGACGCCCGGCGGATGCCGTCCGAACCAGCCGAACTGGCCGAGACCCTGGACACCTACACCACATTCGGCCGGGTGCGCCCCGATCAGAAGCGCACCATGGTGCACGCCCTGCAGGCGCACGGGCACACGGTGGCAATGACCGGTGACGGTGTCAACGACGTGCTCGCCCTCAAAGACGCCGACATCGGCGTGGCGATGGGTGCGGGCAGTCCGGCGGCCCGCGCGGTAGCGCAACTTGTGTTGCTGGACAACAAGTTCGCGACGCTGCCCTATGTGGTGGGCGAGGGGCGGCGAGTGATCGGCAACATCGAACGCGTCGCGAGCCTGTTCCTGACCAAGACGGTGTATTCGGCGTTGCTGGCACTGCTGGTCGGCATCGAATGCCTACTGGCCAAGCCATTGGGTGCCGATCCGCTGTTGTTCCCGTTCCAGCCCATTCACATCACCATCGCGGCCTGGTTCACGATCGGCATTCCGTCCTTCATCTTGTCGTTGGCGCCCAACAACGAGCGTGCTTACCCGGGTTTCGTGCGGCGGGTGCTGACCTCGGCGTTGCCGTCCGGCCTCGTCGTGGGAGTCGCGACGTTCGTCTCGTATCTCACTGCCTATCACGGCCGGCATGCGACGGGAGTGGAGCAGGACCAGGCGTCGACGACAGCGCTGATCACCTTGCTCGTGACGGCGGTGTGGGTGCTGGCCGTGGCGGCCCGGCCCTACCAATGGTGGCGGTTGGCGCTGGTCATCGTCTCCGCGCTGGCGTACGTGCTGATCTTCAGCTTGCCGTGGACGCAACAGAAGTTCTTCCTCGATCCGTCGAACCTGTGGGCGACGACGACGGCGCTGGCAATCGGTGCGACGGGGGCGGCCGTCATCGAGGCCTTGTGGTGGATCCGGGCCAGGGTCCTGGGAGTGAAACCGCAAGTGTGGCGAGGTTAGCACCGGCAGATAGGGTCGTACCGGCAATCAGGGGCCCCGGGGGGAGGGGCTCTTCGAGGGAAGGGGCGATCAGATGGGATTTCTGGACAAGGCCAAGGGCCTGTTGTCGCAGAACGCCGACAAGGTCGAGACGGTGATCAACAAGGCCGGCGAGTTCGTCGACGAAAAGACGCAGCATAAGTACACCGACACCATCCACAAGGTGCAGGAGGGTGCCAAGAAGGTGGCCGGCCCCGGCGACCAGCAGGGGTAGCGGCGGATGGCGAAACTCTCCGGAGCCATCGACGTTCCGCTCCCGCCGGAAGAGGCGTGGAAGCATGCGTCGGACCTGACCCGATACAAGGACTGGCTGACCATCCACAAGGTGTGGCGCAGCAAGCTACCGGAAGTCATCGAGAAGGGCACCGTCCTCGAGTCCTATGTCGAGGTCAAGGGCATGACCAACCGGATCAGGTGGACGATCGTGCGCTACAAGCCGCCGGAAGGCATGACACTCAACGGCGACGGCGTCGGCGGTGTCAAGGTCAAGCTGATCGCCAAGGTCGCCCCCAACGGAGAGGGTTCCTCCGTCGTCAGTTTCGACGTGCATCTCGGTGGTCCCGCGCTGTTCGGGCCGATCGGCATGGTGGTGGCCGCGGCGCTGCGCAGCGACATCCGCGAGTCGCTGCAGAACTTCGTCACGGTGTTCACCCGTCCCGATCCGGGCATGAACGGGGGCCGGGTCGTCCACACCTGAGCGAGGCGGTCCGGCCGAGTTGACGGACGGTTGGCCGCCGCGACCGATCACACCGGGGCCGCGTTCAACCTGTCGTCGCTGCGGAGCTGACGCCTGTTGCCACGCTGGCGTGACGCTCGGCGCCAAACGCAACGCTGGCGTGACGCTCGGTCGAGGCAGCGGCCTTCGGTTAACCTCGCAAACATGAGTCGCCGCCCCCGCCCCGGCTGGATGGTGGCGCTGTGCGCCATGGGGCTCGCCACCAGTACCTGGTTGCCCTGGCTGACGACGCAGGTCGACGGCGGCGGCTGGGCGAACGCGATCGGGGGCACCCACGGCAGCCTGGAACTGCCACGTGGATTCGGTGCGGGCCAACTGATCTTGTTGCTGTCCTCGGCACTGCTGGTGGCCGGCGCGATGGTCGGGCGCGGATTGTCCGCCCGCTCGGCTTCGATTGCGACGCTGGTCATTTCACTGCTCGTGGTGGGACTCGTGGTGTTGTACTACCGGCGCAACATCAGCGTGCAGGTATCGGCCGAGTACGGCTTTTACGTCGGTGCGGTCGCCGCGGCCGGCGCGGTGGCCTGCGCGGTGTGGGCGGTGGTGGTGGCGGCGCTGGACGCTCGGCGCTAGCGGTCAGCCCGGAAACCGATGCGTGCCGGATGCTGAGCTGTCGACGGGCTCGTTGACCCCGTACACGAACGGGGCGAAGACGACTTCGCGACCGTCCGGGTCGCGGTAAGTGACGGCACCGGTGGCCTCCCAGTACGGATGCTGCTCGACGCGCGGAACGGCTGCCTCTTCCAGCCGGGTGATGGCGTGCTGCTGGGCTTGCCTGTCCGGAAAG
Organism: Mycobacterium sp. NGS67; assembly: GCF_059812185.1. Taxonomy (NCBI): domain Bacteria; kingdom Bacillati; phylum Actinomycetota; class Actinomycetes; order Mycobacteriales; family Mycobacteriaceae; genus Mycobacterium; species Mycobacterium sp. NGS67. The sequence continues at coordinate 68,705 of NZ_JCALCF010000015.1, read as the reverse complement.
TACAGGCACAGCTGGTCGTGCGGGTCCACTGCCGGCGCGGTCACGGACTCCACGATCTCCATCGTCAATGGTGAGCCGGGCAGCCCGAATATCGCGCCGTTGCTGCCGTAGCTCTCGCTGAACGTCTCGAATAGCGGCAACCCGACCAGTTCGCGGTAGAACCGTACCGTCTCGGCGTAGTTCGACGAGCGACGGGCGAAACGGATGGCGCCGATCGAGGCCAGCTGCGCCGGCCAGTGCGCGTCCCGGCCCTCGTTCACAGCCCGACCGCCGTCGCCGCTGAATCCACTTCGCCCCAACGGCGCAACTCGGCACCCGGCACCCACGTGGAATGGGTACCGCTGGAAATGCGTTCGGGCAGCGCAAGTTTGCACAGCGGTCCGTCACCGACCCGGGCCGCAGCGAACACCAGACAGTACGACGCATCGGCATTCATGTCCGTGGTCAGCGTGACCAGGTAGCCGTCGTCCTCAGCAGTGCCGCCGGCTCGGGGTGCCATCGCGGTCTCGCTGCCGTACACGCCGTCACCGAATGAGAAGCGCTCCTCGTTGCCGGTGCGCAGATCGTGTTTGACCAAGCCGTCGAACAGGAACCAGCCCGGCTTGCCACTTGCGGCGTACACATAGCGGTAGTCGCTGGTCAGGTAGTCGGTGTTGATCATCCCGAATTCGGTGACCGAGTCCGACAGCGGGCGTTCCGTCACCTTCCCGGTCACCAGGTTCAGCCGCCACCGGTGCAGGCGGGCGTCCATTCGATCCAGTGCCAGGAAGCGAAACAGTTTCTCCCACTTGCCGGTTGGTCCGGCCCCGCTCTCCAGCGGTTGGGGTGCGCCTTCGAAGAATCCGTCGAGCACGATCTCGTCGCCGTCCTCGTAGGCATTGGTGAAGTGCAGCACGTACGTCGGGTCGGCTTCGAACCACCGGATCTCCTGCGTGCCGCCCCGCCGCGGGATCACCGCGAACCGCGACGGTATGTCCGCGTGATAGCGCGGCAGGTGCACCCGGTGCTCGAGCAGCCGAGGATCCCAGAACAACGGGAAATCGTTGAGTATGGCGTAGTTTTCGGTGAACGCCATGTCGTGCGGGAGGCGTGGCCCGGGCAGTGGGATGTCGACATAGTGGACGAGGTCGTTGTTCGCGTCGACGACCCCGTAGCGCATGTACGGGTCCTGCTTGCTGTAGTTGAAGAACAATAATTCGCCGGTCTTGTTGTCCACCTTGGGATGTGCCGACACTCCCCAGTCGGACGGGAACTTTCCGTTCCAGGTTTCCTTGCCCAACGTGTTCGCCGACCGCGGATCCACCCGATACAGGTCACCGCACTGGTAGAAGCTGGTCAGGGCGACACCGCGGTGCACGACGACATCGGTGCTCGACGCATCCTTCATCAGTTCGCGCGCACCCCAACCACGTTCACGTTTGGCGATCTGTACCGGCTCGGCCAATCCGGGCCAAAGCGGTTCGCCCGCTTCGTTTTCCGCCAGGAAGCCATCGGTCTGGATGAACCGGTTTCGGTAAAATGCCTCGCCGTCGCGGAAGCCGACGATGTGCAGCATCCCGTCACCGTCGAACGGGTGATACGTCTTGAACGCCGGGTGCAACGGGTTCTCGGTGTTGCGCAGGTAGATGCCGTCCAGGTCACCGGGAAGCTCGCCGTCCACGACGGTCAGATCGTCGGCGTCCCACTCGGTGGTCTGCGGTCGCCACGGACCGGTGCGGTAGGGGTGGTCGTCATCCTCGGGCAGCGTCGACAGATACTTCCCGACAATCTGCACATCCATGGTCAAACGCCTTCACCGACAATGAAACTCACGGTGGTGGCGGTACTGCCGCCGAAGTTGAGGGTGCCGAAAGTCCGGGCACCCTCGACCTGGTAGTCGCCGGCCGTGCCGCTGACCTGCTTGGCCGCGTCCACGAGCATCCGAACTCCGGACGCCCCCACCGGGTGCCCGCCGCCGATCAGCCCGCCGCTGGGGTTGATCGGCAACCGACCGCCTATCTCGATCTCACCGTTCTCGATCGCTTTCCACGATTCGCCCGGCCCGGTCAGCCCGATGTGGTCGATGGCCAGGTACTCACTGGGGGTGAAGCAGTCGTGCACCTCGAAGCCGTCCACCTCGTCGAGCGTCCGCTGCGCGCGGCGCAACGCATCGAGCACCGCCGACCGCACGTGAGGTAGCACATAGGGGTCGTCGGCGGCGCGGTCCAGTTTCTGCCGCAATCCCAGCCCGACCGTTCGATGTCCCCACCCGTCGATCCGCCCGATCGGTCGCGCCGACGGGTGCTGCCGCAGATAGGAGTCGTTGACCAGCACCAGTCCGGCGCCGCCGTCGGTCATCTGGCTGCAGTCGAACCTGCGCAACCGGCCCTCGGTGACCGGATTGGTTGCCTCGTCGTCGGTGATCGGGTCCGGGACCGTCCAGTCACGGGTCTGGGCGTTGGGATTGCGGCGTGCGTTGGCGAAATTGAGTGCCGCGATGGCGCGCAGATGGGTGTCGTCCAGCCCGTAGCGTCGGTCGTATTCGTCGGCGACCTGGGCGAACATCGACGGCCACAGATAGCGTGCGTCGGCCCCCTCGTGTCCCGTCCAAGCCGCCGCGCCGAGATACTGGGCGGCGGTGTCGCCAGGCACGGTCTTTTCCAACTCCAGACCGACGACCAGCGCGGCGTCGTAGGCCCCGGACCGCAGATCGGCGATCGCAGCCAGGGCGGCGATACTGCCCGACGCGCATGCCGCCTCGTGCCGGGAGGCGGGGGTATCCCACAGCTCGCCGCAGACGGTTGCAGGCATCGCGCCGAGGTGGCCCTGCTGGGCGAACATCTCGCCGAAGGCGTTTCCGACGTGCACCACCGCGATCTGGGCGGCGGGAATTCGGGCCGCGGCGAGCGTGCCGTCGACGACCTCGGTGGTCAGTGCCGCAAAGTCACGGTTCTCGCGGGTCAGGTTCCGGGCAAAGTCGCTTTGGTAGCCGCCCAGGATCCACACGCCGCAGACACCGTCCATACGCGGCACGGTACTCCCAGGCCGGTACGCCCATCCGGGTTATTCACCGACCCGAAAATAAAGCGGTCCCGTCGGCTCTCGGGCTGAACCGACGGGACCTGGGTGGGCATATAGGCCGGCCGATATGCCCACCTCCGGTTCAACATTGCCATCCAAAGCGATTGACAAACATGTTGTGAGAGATATCCGGCGAATCAGGGGTTTAGCCCTTGATGGACGAGAAGTCAGGACGCGGTTCGGGTCAACTGCATGCCGGGTGTTATCGCGGCGAGCGCTTCGCCCTCGGAGTTCGCTGTCGCCAACCCGTCGTTGGGATCGCCGACGCGCAGCACTCTCTGGACTGCCCGGCTTGCCACGATGACACAGCTGGTCTTGGCGGCCCGGCACTCGTTGACGAGCGCCTGCAGCGCGAAAATTCCTTTGGCGCAGATGAAGTCGACTTCGCTGAGCTCGATGATCAGTCCAGGAGCGACGGAGACGAACCGGTGGGCGTAGTGGTAGAAGCGGTCGATGTTGGTGGCGTCGATCTCACCTGTGACTTGCACCACGGTCACGCCGTGGCGGCAGTAGGCACGCATTCTGGTGCCGTTGCAGACGACGGTGCAGGCACCGGGGGAGTATGAGGTGAAGCCGGGAGAGGTGGGCTGTGGGTAGCGTGAAGCGGTCATCGGCGAATCTCGATTCGATGGTTGCCGTAACAGGTTTCGAGACGCCGCGATGAGCAAGCAGTAACCGGTCGTCAAAATCCCTACTGGAAAGGGAACGTAGCCGGATGCACTGTGCGGCGTGTCCACAGGCTGTGGCTTCAACTTGTCCCATGAGCCTAGCTCAGTTTTCGGCCCTGCGCACAGTCCGGGCACGGTCGCCGCTTACGCCGCCGCGACCCTTCCGCTGTAACTTATTGTGCAGCAATCCAATACGCCGATGATTGCTTGGCGGCAGTCGGATGACCGACGCCGACGCAGGTGTTTCAGGCGGGCGAAGAGCCGGCAGATAGGCCGAGGGCGATCGTCAGTTCCAACACCGTCCGCGGATCGTTGAGCCGGTCGCCGTACAACTCGCGTAGCTGAGTCATCCGGTAGCGCACGGTTTGTGCGTGGACGAACAGATCGGCGGCCACCGCGTCGCGCCGCCCCTGATGTAGCAGCCATGAGCGCAGCGTCTCGGTGAGCCGGTCGGCGGTATTGGCTGGTAGGTGCGAAAGCGGACCCAGGGCCCGGGCACGCAGGTCGTCGGCGGCTTCCCGATCGGCGCCCAGCACGAGCTCGACCAGATGGTCGTCGGTGTCCAGGGCAGCGCCGGTGTCGGTGCGCACCAGTTCGCGAGCACGCAGCGCCCGCTGATAGGACGACCGGGCCTCGAGCCACGGTCTGGCCGGCCCCACGATCGCCCGGCGTGCGGAGAGCCCCGACAGCAGTCGACCCCGCAAGCCTCCCGCCATGTCCGGCACCAGTAGCACCGCAAGTGCCTCACTGGGATCCACCCCGGGCAGATCCTCCGACAGCTGCAGCGTCGACTGGCCGAACTGCGCCGCCAACCCACGGGCCTGCGTCGAGGGCAGCAGCACCGCCGTCAGCGTGTCGGGAGTCAGCCAGCCCGCGGCGTCGGCGTCGGCGAGCAACGTGGCCGACGGTTGGCCGGCCAGCAGATTCTGGGTCAGCCGTTCCAGGTAGCGCTGACGGGCGCGCCCGGACGTGGCCAGTTCGTCGGCGTGACCGGACACGCTGGATGCGGAGAGTTCGTCGATGTAGGCGAAGACCAACTCGGCGAACCTGGCGATCGTCGCCGCGGGCAGCCCCGCCGCCACCGCGGTCGTGGACAGCTCGCGCCAAGCCACTCGCGCCCCAACCCGGAAAGCCGACAGCAGCGCGTCCATCGAGCGACCCTGCCTCGCCTCCCCTCGGCCCAGCTCGTACGCACCGTCCAGCGCCGGCGACAGGGGCGGTCCGGGATCTGAATCCTCGGCGCGGGTGACCAGTCGCAGGAACGCACCCAGCGACGTCTGCACCGCATCCTCGATGTTCTGGCCCATTCGCCCGCTGAACGCATCTGCGTAGCTGGGTACCTCGATAGTGATCGCAGTCACGGTTCGCTCGGCCATGGCGGGCAGGATCGCCTCCAGCGCCCTGACCACGGGTTCATCGAGACGCAAACCCGTCAGCCGAAGCGACGAGTCCGGCATACTTATCCTTTCCGAACAAAAACAATGCAATTCTTCACACGCTTCAGTCAAGACTTTACATTCAAGAACAACGACGATGGAATCATGACGACAACCGCACCCCGGTTCGCCCTTCGGTCCGAAATCGTCGGCGGCCTGCGCGCCCGAGTGCTGGAGTTTGCCGATCGGATCGCCATACCGCTCGCCACGCCGCTGGTACCGGCCGACTATCTCGACGTCATCGACCCGCTGCGCTCCGGCGCGACCTTGCGCGGTCGCATCGTCGCGATCCATCCCGAAACCCGCGACGCCGCCACCCTGGTGATCAAACCCGGACGCGGCTGGCGGCCCCACCTTCCCGGCCAATACGTCCGGGTCGGCGTGGACGTCGACGGCGTCCGGCAATGGCGGGCGTACTCCCTGACCTCCAAGACGCACCGGCGCGACGGCTGCTTCTCGATCACCGTGAAAGCCATCCCGGGCGGAGTGGTCAGCAATCACCTCGTCCGGCGCGCCACCGTTGGCACCGTCATCCAGCTCGACCAGGCGGCCGGTGACTTCACCCTCGGTGAGCAGCCGCCGGCCAAGATCCTGTTCCTGACCGCCGGCAGCGGCATCACCCCGGTGATGGGGATGCTGCGCAACCTGGCCGGTGCCCCGGACATCGTGGTGGTGCATTCCGCACCGACGCGCGACGACGCCATCTTCGGCTGGGACCTGCGCATGCTGGCCCGTCAGGGACGAATCCGCCTGATAGAGAAGCACACCGACGTCGACGGCATGCTGGACGTATCGGCCTTGGAAGAGCTGGTCCCCGACTTCGCCGACCGCCAGACCTGGACCTGCGGTCCGGCCGGGTTACTCGACGCGCTCGAACAACGTTGGGCCGCTGACGGTATCGCCGAGCGGTTGCACATCGAACGATTCCGGCCCGCCGTCATCACGACCGGCGAAGGCGGCACCGTGACATTCGCCAGATCGGGCAGTGTCGTGGACGCCGACGGATCCCAGACGCTGCTGGATGCCGGTGAAAGCGCCGGGGTGCTGATGCCGTCGGGATGCCGCATGGGCATCTGCTTCGGCTGCGTCGTACCGCTCAAGCAAGGTGCCGTGCGCGATCTGCGCAACGGCGACATCACCATGGCCACCGACGGTGGCGACGACGTGCAGATCCAGACGTGCGTCTCGGCCGCTGCCGGCGCCTGCGAACTCGAAGTCTGAGAAGGAGTCAAACGTGACCGACCCGACCGCTCACCTGTCCGACCAGGACGTCGAAAACCTGGGGCGCGAACTCGACGCCATCCGCGCACATGTGCTGGCGGGCCGCGGCGAGCGTGACGCCGCCTACATCCGCCGGGTTATCGACGGTCAGCGCAAGCTCGAACTCGCCAGTCGCGCGGTGCTGCTGTTCTCGCTGTTCCCGCCGGCGTGGCTGCTCGGCACGGCGGGCCTGTCGATCTCCAAGATCGTGGAGAACATGGAGATCGGGCACAACGTGATGCACGGCCAGTGGGACTGGATGCGCGACCCCAAGATTCACTCCACGACCTGGGAGTGGGACAACGCCTCACCGGCGGCGATGTGGAAGCACTCGCATAACGAGGTGCACCACACTTACACGAATGTGCTTGGCAAGGACCATGATCTGGGCTACGGCATCATGCGGGTCGATGAGAACCAGCGCTGGAAGCCGTTCTACCTGGCCCAGCCGTTGTGGAACTTCGTCAACGCCTGCCTCTTCCAATACGGCATCGCTGCCTACGATCTGGAGATCGGCAAACGTCTGCAGGGCCGCGGCGACAAGAACGAGTTCAGCCGGCAGGGCAAGAAGGTGCTCGCCAAGGTGCGCAAGCAGCTGACGCGTGACTACGTGCTGCACCCGCTGTTGTCCGGACCGTCGGCCCTCACCACGTTGACCGCGAACCTGACGGCCAACCTGGTCCGCAACTGGTGGACCCACTCGGTCATCATGTGTGGGCATTTCCCCGACGGTGTGCAGACCTACGAGAAGACCTCCATCGAGGGGGAGACCCGCGGTCAGTGGTACCTGCGCCAGATGCTCGGCTCGGCGAACATCAGCGGCAACGCGTTTTTACACTTCATGACCGGCAACCTGTCTTTCCAGATCGAGCATCACCTGTACCCGGACCTGCCCAGCAACCGTTACCAGGAGATCGCACCGAAGGTGCAGGAACTCTTCGAGCGCTACGGACTCACCTACACCACCGGGAGCCTGCCGCGTCAGGTCGCCTCGGCGTGGAAGAAAGTGTTCCGGCTGTCGTTACCGAACGACTTCCCGCGCAAAGCCGCCCAGGCCGTCGCACCCGCGGCGATCAGAGAGGCGATTCTGGCCGCGCCCCGCGCGGCCGCGTGACCGTGTGACGACTGTCTCATTCGAGCCGAGGGCGGCGAAATCATTTGAGGTATCTATGATTTCGCGCCGCCACCAGTGCTTTTGCCCTGTGGCAGGGTTTCGCCGAACAGCGTGAGAGGGTACGTAGGGGTAATGCCTGAGAACACGCAGCCCCGCAAGCCGGGGACGCCTCCGCGTGCGTTGGTTCTCGGCTACACCGGCGTTCTCGCGCTGATCGCGGGATTCGTCAACGCGGTGGCGTTGCTGATCCTGGCTTTTCCGGTCGGCAATCTGACAGCCGTCACCACCCAGTTGGGCATGACCACGGCCAACCCGTGGCTTTACCAAGGGCACCTGCTCATCGCGATCTTGGTCGGTTTCCTGGGGGGAGCGACCGTCGCCGGGGCGCTGCTTGCGCCCACGAACGCGATGACCGGTCGACGACACGCCTTGATTTTGGCGCTCGAGGCGGTGCTGCTGCTGCTTGCCGCATTCGGGGTCGAAGGACAGTCCGCCAAGGACCTCATCTCCGAACTCGGCGTCGCACCGGCCGCGATTCAGGCGATGCTGGCGGCTGCCGCTTTGGGTCTGCAGAACGGTCTGACCTCCAGCCTTCGCGAGATGGCGGTACGCACCACTCACTTCACCGGTACCGTGACCGACCTGGGGCTGATCCTGGGACGGAGTCGCCAGGACGGGATCGACAAGTACAAGGCGGCGATCCTGTCGGTCACGCTGTTGCTGTTTCTCGGCGGCGGTGTCGCGGGGCTTCTGGTCGGTGCCAGCATCAATGGCTACGCGCTTATTGTGCCGGCGGTGGCCTGCATGGCCGTAGCGGTCGCCAACTTGCTGTACAGCCGGTCGTATCGCAACCAGCGGCGGAGCGAGCCTGAGTCTGTCAGGGTCTGAGCCGGTCTGCCGCTCGAGCGTCAGGCCAGTGTGGCTGTGGCTTTGCGCGCCGAGCGTCACGCCAGCGTGGCTTTGGGCGTCGAGCGTCACGCCAGCGTGGCTGTGGGCGTCGAGCGTCACGCCAGCGTGGCTGTGGGCGTCGAGCGTCACGCCAGCGTGGCTGTGGGCGTCGAGCGTCACGCCAGCGTGGCTGTGGCTTTAGGCGCCGAGCGTCAGGCCAACGTGGCTTTTGGCTTTGGACGTCGAGCGTCACGCCAGTGCGGCTTTGGGCGTCGAGCGTCACGCCAGCGTGGCTTTGGGCGTCGAGCGTCACGCCAGCGTGGCTTTGGGCGCCCAGCGTCACGCCAGTGTGGCTTTGGGCGTCGAGCGCCGAGCGCCGAGCCAGCGTGGCTGTGGGCGTCGAGCGTCACGCCAGCGTGGCTGTGGGCGTCGAGCGTCACGCCAGCGTGGTTTTGGGCGTCGAGCGTCACGCCAGCGTGGCTTTGGGCGTCGGGCGCCGAGCGTCACGCCAGCGTGGCTGTGGGCGCCGAGCGTCACGCCAGCGTGACGTGCTATGGTTGTCGACAAGCGTCACGCGCGCCAATCGCCTACGCGCAGTTGACCGTTCTTTCGCAGGCAAGATCGGATCATTCCGATCCTCCAGTCCTCGAAGCTTTGAACGTAATGTCGGTGCACCGCAACGACTCTCATGCGGCGATCGATTTTGCCACCGGCAATCTCGCCACACACGACTTTGAAAGTTCCTCTCCATGAATACAACTGCATCCTTTGCCGATCTGCGCGTGGGTCAATCCACGATCCGGGAGCTGGCCGCCCGCGGTATCACGTCCCCGTTCCCGATCCAGGTCGCAACCCTCCCTGACACGCTGGCCGGCCGCGACGCACTCGGACGCGGAAAGACCGGCAGCGGAAAGACACTGGCGTTCTGCATCCCGCTCGTCGAACGGCTGGCCGGACAACGGTCGTCGGGCGGTCCGAAAGGCTTGATACTGGCCCCCACTCGCGAACTGGCTTCCCAGATCGCCGCTGTCTTACAACCTTTGGCCGCTGCACACCGGCTGAAGGTCACCACGATCTTCGGTGGCGTGCCGCAGAACCGGCAGGTCGCCGCGCTCAAGACCGGCATCGACATCGTCGTTGCGTGCCCGGGCCGCCTGGAAGATCTGATGAAGCAGCGGCTGATCAGCCTCGACGGGGTCCGGATCACGGTGCTCGATGAGGCCGACCACATGGCCGATCTCGGATTCCTGCCGTCCGTGACCCGCATCCTGGCCGCGACCCCGACGGATGGGCAACGGATGTTGTTCTCCGCAACCCTGGACAACGGTGTCGACAAACTGGTGCGACGCTTCCTGCGAAACCCGGTGACGCACTGCGTCGATACCGCCGACTCGCCGGTGCCGGCCATGACCCACCACGTGTTCCACGTCGACGGGGTCGACGCCAAGAAGGAACTGGTGCACCGGCTGGCCTCGGGCAGCGGCCGCCGAGTGCTGTTCATGCGCACCAAGCACCACGCGCGCAGACTGGCCAAGCAGCTCACGCAAGCGGGTGTTCCGTCAGTTGACCTGCACGGCAACCTTTCTCAGCCGGCGCGTGATCGCAACCTGGCTGCCTTCAGCACCGGCGAGGCACGGGTATTGGTGGCCACCGACATTGCGGCGCGGGGCGTTCACGTCGACGGGGTCGAACTGGTCGTGCATGTGGACCCACCCGCTGACCACAAGGCGTATCTGCACCGCTCCGGTCGTACGGCGCGGGCCGGTAACGCCGGGGACGTCGTGACCGTGGTGCTTCCCGAACAGCGCAGAGACCATCAACTGATGATGCGCAAGGCGGGCATCGACGTGCGTCCCCAACAAGTCAGCGTCGACTCCGCGCCGGTGCAAGCGTTGGTCGGTGCCATCGCTCCGTTGCGTGCTCCCGTGGCCGCGGCGCCGGATGAACCCGTCCGAAGCCGTAGTACGCAGCAGCGCAACTCTGGGCGAGGACACCGCGTCCAAGGTGCCAGTGGTCGGCAGAGCGCACGACGGCGTCGTGCGGTTCGTCCGCAACAAGCCGGCAGCGCACGCTAGCGGCACTTTCGGAGGCGGCCCCGCCACCCCCTGGGCTACGGTCGCAAGCATCGTGCGCTGATTACGCAGGGTGTGGTCGCAGCTCAGTTGGGCGGGGCCGGTGCTTCCATCGGACGATGGTAGGCGGCTTCGACCACTGGCCGAGTTGCTATGTCCTGCAACCGCTTCTGGTCATCCGGCGTGAGGAGTTTCAGGGTGATCATCGGCAGGTAGTACGTGGCAGGCGCACCCAGGATGTAGGTGGCGTTTCCCTCCACATACGTCTTGTTGCCTGGATCGGACAGGCTCAGACTGCTGTAATCGCCGTGCGGTCCTTTGTACTGTCCTCTGCCCGCGACGAAGAACGAGGCGATCCTGTTCCACAACGCGGTGAAGTTCGAAAGGTCGTTCGGGCAATCGGACCAGAAATCGTATTGGCGGGCAACAACTTTGACGGTGTAGCGGGTGTCGGCTGGAAATCCCTTGCCACCGTAGGCGGCCCGGCAACCGCTATTGGGCACGCTGGCACAGCCGTTGTACTTGCTTTCCAGATCGCCGGTGAGCACGAAGGTCACCGTCGTGGGATCGATGTCGCTGCCCGGGCCGTACCGTCGCAACCAATCGTCTTCCACTTGTGCGCCTTCGCTGTGACCCAGGACGATCTTGCGTCCCGGGTAGGCATGCAGAAAACGGTCGAGGGCGTCGGATCCTCGGTGGACGTTGATCTCAGCGGGAAAGTTGTTATACGGGACTTTGACTGTGACATTCGGGGCTGCGAACAATTCACCGCGTAACCAATTCGATGGCAGCGCCGAGAATGCGGGGTCGAGTGTCAGTACCACGGCCCCGGTCGGCGCCACCTCCTCGGCGTGTGCCTGAGCGGGCGCGAATCCGACGACATTGCCGGCGATCGCCAACGTCAATGCAACTGAAGTCACCGAACGTCCCAGCACCGCCACCCCTGGCGCTCCTCCCCGCCGAATTGCCCGCACCGGCACCTTTTCCGCCATGACTCGAACTGGCAGCTCAAAAAGGCAATCGAAGTTATATCACCGGCGACAGCTGATACTTCGCTCTGTATTACAAAGTGACATCACAATGTGGCCGACGGTATACACGCTGCAATTTACTTTTCACAACGGCCGGATTGTCACTCCGACAATCGAGGATTGTTCGGTGATTCTTGGTAGCGTCCGCTCTCATGGATGACGACTACTTGGGTTTCAGCGCGCTCGTATTCTTCACAACGTTGATTTTCGTCTGGCTGCTCTCTGCGATAGTGGCCGGATTCATTGCGATGGCTCGGGCCCGCAGCTTCTGGGCGTTCGCCACCATCACGTTCTTCTTTCTCGGTCCGCTGGGACCCGGTTTTGCCCTCGTTGCTCCTGACGGCGAGGTCGAAGAACTGCTGCTTGAAAGCAGGGAGCACGGCAGCTCTCAGCCGGCTAAACGAAAAATCGCGGACGGGCGCCGCCGATTTAGCTGTCCACGCTGCGGCGCGGACAACGACATCCCCGAAACTGATCAGAGCTACGACTGTTGGAGGTGCTCGGAACACAGAAAGGTCCAAGCTCGGGTCGACAGGCCTGCCCAAACGACGGCAGACTAGCTGCCGTTCCCTGACGCGCCCTTATTTCCGGTCAAAACAATTGCCGGCGGACATTCTCGAAACATTAGTTCGTTGCGGCCGAGAAAAGCGATCGTAAATGACGTAAGAGACCAACGTGCCTCCAGCAGTGGTCAACGACGGCACCACGGCCTATACGCCGACATACACCGAGCCCAGCTCGCTTACTTGGTGGCCGCCGTCGCCACCGTCGTCTACCTCAGGGAGACCCGCTGGAAACGGCGGCAGAACAGACGCAACCGCAACGTCTGAGCGGCGACCACTCGAGTCAACGATGTCCCCAGGCAGGCCAGGAGTGCCCCCGGCAGGATTCGAACCTGCGACACCGGCTTTAGGAGAGCCGTGCTCTATCCCCTGAGCTACGAGGGCGGCGACCGAAAATGCGGAGTAAGACCGGGGTCAGCCTACCGCGAGAGACCGTAACCGGATCAGTCGACGGTGATCGCCCGGGTCACGGCGTCGGCGACCTGCTCGTCGGTGAGAGTGCTGCGTTCGATCAACGTGTGCGAAAGCACTGTGCGGACAATGATTTCGGCCGCCTGAAGGGGCGGCAACAGCGGGCGCGGATACTCATTGGCGGCGATCACCGGTGCGACGATGGCGGCGACCGTCTGCACGACGTTCATCCGGGTCTCGCCGATCTGCAGCACCGCCTGTAGCAGCCAGTGCGGCTCGTGGTCGCGCACGTAGGTGAAGGCGGCGTGGTTGCGCAGGTACTGCAATGCCGAAAGGACGGTCGAGCCGACCGTAGTCATCGGATCGGCGTGTGCGTCGACGCGGGACATGACGTCGAGGACCATCTGCTGAATCTCGTGCTGCGCGACCGCCGAGATCAAGCCGTCTTTGTCGCCGAACTCCCGGTAGGCCGTCGCCCGCGACACACCGGCGCGCCTGGCTACCTGGCTCAGGGTCAAGGCATCGACTCCGCTCTCGGTGATCAACTGCAGCGTCGCCTGCAGCAGCGCTTCAGTGGATCGGGTCGCGGGCATCACCGGTATTTGTACCGCAGCGTCGCGTCGCGGCATGTTGACTGAGCTTCGGACTGAGACTACCTTCACGATTAGTCTCAGTTGTTTACGGCTGAAGGAGCGCACGTGGCGGCAAGTTCGACTCAGTCAGCTTCCCTACCCGACCTGACGAACTTGCCGGGCCTGCGCCGCTATCTGACGTCGCTGCCGCACGAGGAACGTGCTCGAGCCACCGACCGGCTCGCGGCGCTGTCGGGCGCGGATCTGCTCAGCCTCGGCGTCAGCGAACCGCAGTACGGCGAATACGACTACCAGGTAGCACAAATCGACGGCAGCATTCCGTCGGAGCTGTCTGGGACGCTGTACCGCAACGGTCCGGGCCGTTGGGAGGACCACACCGGCCGTCCGTTGCACCACCTGTTCGACGGAGACGGCATGCTGTCCGCCTTCACTATCCGCGACGGCAACGTCCACTACCGAAACCGGTATGTGCGCACCCGGCATTACCGGGGCAAAAGCGGTACGACACACCTCGGCACGGCGGCGCCGGGCGGCTGGCGGAAAAACATCGCCAAGACACCGCCGAACTTGGCCAACACCAACATCGTCGAGCATGCCGGCCACCTGTATGCGCTGTGGGAGGGCGGCGCCCCCTACGCAATCGATCCGGACACACTGGACACGTTCGGGTTATGCCGATTCGGCGGCGAGTTGCGCCCGGGGGCCACGTTCTCCGCGCATCCCAGCACATGTCCGAGCACCGGCGAGATGTTCAACTTCGGTGTCGAATTCCTTCCGCGACCACACCTGCGCATCTACCGCGCCGATCGCCGAGGCACGCTGCGCCGTATCCGCTCCGCCCGGTTGCCGTACCTGGCGATGGTGCACGACTTTTCGATTACCCAGCGCTATCTGGTGTTCCTGGTGTCGCCGATAGTCGCCGATCTGGTACAGGTCGCGTTGGGCCGCAAGCCAATCGGTGATGCGCTGGAGTACCGCCCGGACAAGGGCAGCGTCTTCATCCTGGTGCCGCGTGACGGCGGAAAGATCCGTCAGGTCGACTCCCCGGCCGTCCTGCAATTCCATCTCAGCAACGCGCACGACGACGGTGACGACGTCGTCGTCGACGCGATCACCTATCAGAACTCGCAGTTACTCAAGAGCATTGCGCGATTCCAAACCACTCCGCTGAACGCGTCGCCGTCGGAATTCACCCGTTTCCGACTCACCAGCGCCGGTCGGGTCATCCGAGAGTCGTTGAGCGACAGCGCATGCGAATTTCCCCGGCACCACCCCGACCGCGAGGGACGCCACCACCGCTACGTCTATCTCAACACCCGACGCCAGCTCTCGTCGCTGTACGACTCGGTCACCAAACTCGACCTTGCCGACAACACCGAGACCACCTACACCGCGGCGGGGGCCGGCAACAGCTTCTGTGAACCGGTATTCGTTCCGCGCCCAGACGCGAAAGACGAGGACGACGGCTGGTTGCTTAGCGTCGAATACCAAGCCGGACAACACCTGTCCCGGTTGGTCGTCTTCGACGCCGAAGACCCGGCGCGCGGACCCGTTGCCACCGCCCAACTCACCCACCACATCCCGCAGGGCTTCCACGGCCACTTCGCACCCCGGGCACGCTGACTACCGCAACTCCGCGATGACCTTCGCGAAGTTCTCGATGTGGTTGTCCTGCACGGTAATCGAGGTCACCCCGTACTTGTCGCGATACTCCCGCAGGGTGTCGGCGATCTCGCGCGGTGACCCGCTGAGCACCGAGTGCAGCGCCAGCAGCTCGTCGTCGGAGAGGCCGGGCGTGTATCGGCGGGTCATCGCCAAATCCGGCAGGGTCTCACCGGCGTGCGGCATCGCGGTAATCGCCAGGTTGAGTTCCAGCGCGTCGAACCGGTCGCCGGCCGCGGCGCGGACGAACTCCACCCGTTCGGCCAGCGGATCGTCGGCCTCCCGCACCCTGGCCCCGGTCAGCCCGACGATGTGGGCGTGCCGGGCTGCGAGGGTCAGCACCCGGTCCCCGTTGCCGGCAATCAAAATCGGCATCTGCGGGTGCTGCTCGCTCAGATACTTCGTCATGTGCTCGAGGTAGTCGACCCGCGCGCCGGCGCTGGGGTAGGGCAACTCGGCGGCCTCGAATTCCTCTCGGACGTAACCTGTTCCGAGTCCCACCTCGACACGGCGGTCGCTGATCAGGTCGAGGCCGCCGAGGTCTCGGCTGAGCAGGGCGGGCTTGTAGAACGCGGCATTGAGCACATACATGCTCACCCGCAACGTCGTGGTCACCATGGCGACCGCCGTCAGCGTCGGAAACGGTGCGGCGGCACCGAGATGGTCGGGTACGCAGAGGATGTCGAATCCCGAATCTTCGGCTCGCTTCGCGGTGTCCACCAGCGCGTCGCGAGACTTGAAGAAGCGCAAGCTCAGTCCGAACCGAAAATCCTTGGCCACCAACAACCTCCATCTAGTCCGAAGAAAACCGCCAGGATCGTGCCGCGTCCGCCAGCCCTGCCACCAGGGCGGTGGTAACCGGCGACAACCCGTCCGGCCCGGGCAACCCACTGCGGGGGCTCAGGCCTCGTACCCGCACGCAGAGCTCCAATTGTGTTCCGCCGTCACGCACCCGGTTGACCGGGTTGTCGGGATGCAGGCCGCGCAGCTCGGACGGGATGGCGTCGAGATCGGTGACCACCTCGTATCCGGGTAGTCGGACGTGGCGCGCCACATGCTCGGCCAGCGCGCGGTTGCGCCCTCCGGCCAGCAACTGGGTGCCGCGCCCGATCCGGCCGTAACCATGCAGTGAAACGGCCACGTCGACGTGATCGAGAAACTCGGCCAGGCAGGCGGACTCGGCCGGATCGAACCGCGCCGACGGCAGATGGTGCGGATATCGGTCGGGATGAGCCAGCACATACACCGACGCGCCGGCGGCTTCGGCAGCCCGCTCGGCGATCACGTCGGTCGTCCGTTCCAGACCGCCGCCGTGGATGGCGAGAAACCCGAAGCGTGAGCGCAACCGGTTCGTCTCGACCATGCCGGGCTCATCGAGCAGCGCTGAAAGCGATTGCGGCCCCGCACCATTCGAGATGAAGGGCTGCGGCCAATGCAAAGGGTCCCAGCGGTGCAGGAAATCGATCCACCGTTGCGGCAGCCCGTGGTGCAGCGCGCCGTCGATGATGCGCGGCAGGTATCCCGGCCGCGGTGGTCCCGTCGTCACCCGCGGGTCGATGTACACCCACGCTGCCGACGATCCGTCGTCCGTCTGCACCGTCAGACGGTCGCGCCGGTAGCGCACCGGCACGCCCTCGGCGCTGTCCAGGCGCGCCAGGTCGTAGTCGGAAAGCCACCAGAGCACGCCGTGAACCTCGTTCCCCGCCAACGGCTCGACCGTGGCCACTCCGCGCTCGTTGATCAGCCACTCATGGTCGCTGAGTACCGCGGGCCGCGCATCGCCTGCGTCGGGGCAGCGTGCCGCCATCTGCCGTACGCACAAGTTGGATCCGTAGGCGAAGTAGGGGTGCCGGCGGGCCGGCATTCAGCCGGTCACCGTCAGATAGATCAGCACCACATTGAGCAGACTAATCATCACCGCGACCACCCAGCCCACGACGGTGGTGACCCGGTGGTTGGCGTCGTTGCCCATCAACTCGCGGTTGCCGGTGAGCCGGACCAGCGGCAGCACCGCGAATGGGATGCCGAACGACAACACCACCTGGGACAACACCAAGGTGCGAGTCGGGTCGACGTTGAAGGCCAGCAGCGCGATCGCGGGAGCCACGGTGACCAGGCGGCGCACCACCATCGGGACCGACCAGTTCAGCAGGCCCTGCATGATCATCGCCCCGGCGTAGGCGCCCACCGACGACGACGCCAGCCCGGAGGCCAACAGTCCGATTGCGAACAGCACGGCGATCAACGGTCCCAAGGTGTCGCGAACCGCGACGTAGGCGGCATCGATCGACCCGACATCCCCGTGGCCGCGCATGTTGAACGCAGCGACCAGCAACATCGCGGCGTTGACGCCGCCGGCGATCACCATCGCCACGCCCACGTCCCAGCGGGTGATGCGCAGCAGGCGCCGGCGGGGCAGTCCGGGTTCGGGATGCCCGTGCCGGTCACGGGCCAGCCCGGAGTGCAGGTATACCGCGTGCGGCATCACGGTGGCACCCAATATGGCCGCTGCCAGCAACACGCTTTCGGTGCCGTGGAAACGGGGGACCAGACCCGACAACACCTCGGCGGCCGGCGGCGTCGAGACGAAGAAACTGGCGGTGAAACCGAGCGCAATCACCAGCAACAGTCCGGTGATGACCACCTCGAACAGGCGCTGACCGCGACGATCCTTGATCATCAGCAACAGCAGGGAGACTGCCCCGGTGATAATGCCCCCGATCGGCAGCGGCAGATCGAACAGGATGCGTAACGCGATGGCCCCACCGATCACTTCGGCCACGTCGGTCGACATCGCCACGATCTCGGCTTGAGCCCAGTACGCCAGCCGGGCCGGCCGGCCCATCCGCTGGCCGATCGCCTCGGGCAGCGAACGTCCGGTGACCAGCCCGAGTTTCGCCGACAGGTACTGCACCAGTCCCGCCATGACATTCGCCGCGACGATCACCCAAAGCAACAGGTAGCCGAACTGGGTGCCCGAACTGACGTTGGCGGCGACGTTTCCGGGGTCGACGTAGGCGATCGCCGCGACGAACGCCGGCCCCAGCAGATACCAGTTCGCTTTGCCGGACGTGGTGGTTTCCTGCGTCAACTCACCACCCTTTGATCCCGCGCGCCGAATAAAAAAGTGAGGTTAGCCGAAATCTGCGGGGCGCGACCACCGGCCCGCAGGGTCTTACAGGTCCGGGACCGGGATCTCCAGGTTGGGGAACGTCAGGCCGCCGTCGACCTCCAGGGTCTTGCCGGTGAGGAAACCGCCGGCCGGCGAGGACAGGTAGACCGCGGCGGCGGCGATGTCCAGCGGGTCGCCGAGACGGCGCAACGGTGTGGCCTGTTCCATCGGCGCGCGCAGTTCGTCGTTGTCGGCCACCACGTCGAGTGCCGAGGTCAGGATCGAGCCCGGGGCTATCGCATTGACCCGGATCCGTGGGCACAGGTCCAGCGCCGTCAACCGGGTGTAATGCGACAGGGCGGCCTTGGCGGTGCCGTAGGCGGCGAAACCCCGTCCCGCCAGTCGGCCGATGGCCGAGGTGATGTTGATGATGCTGCCGCCGCCGGAGTGCTCCAGCATCAGCGGCACCGCGGCGACGGTCAGCGCGTGCGCAGTGGCGACGTTGAACGTGAAGGCGTCTCTGAGGTCCTTGGTCGACGTCGTCAGCAGCGTGTTGGGCATGCTGCCGCCGACGTTGTTGACGACGATGTCGAGCTTGCCGAAGGTGTCGACGGCCTGCGCGGCCAGTTGCGCGGTGTCGTCCGGACGAGCCAGATCTGCGGCCACCACGTGGGCTCGTCGACCGACGGCCGCGACCTGCCCGGCAACCTCGTCCAACTGGGACTGTGTCCGCGACGCGATCACGACGTCGGCACCGGCTTCGGCGAATGCCACCGCGATGGCTGCGCCGAGACCGCGGCCGGCTCCGGTGATGACGGCGACCTTGTCGTCCAGGCGGAACCTGTCCAGGATCACTGCGGCCTCGTTTCACGGGTCGAGCCGAGACGGGAACGCCAGCGGCCGGGGGATTTCTGTAACAGGTTCTAGTTTGTCACACGTCCAGTACCGCCGTGTTCCAGACCTTGACGCGGCGGCATGATCGTCATTAGCTTGCGCGTCAATCCCGTTGCGCGCGTTGATGAAGATAGCGTCGTGCGAACCGCGGCGTTGTCGCCGAGTGATCATCGACCCTTTAAAGCCACGTTACAGGTTGTTAATGTAGCTGCAAGGCTGCAATGAAAGGGGTTGTCACGTGCCGCGACGGGTGGGCGGCATCTAGTATGTTTCATCACTACCGTTAGGAACTGGATTGAAACTCAACCGATTTGGTGCCGCGCTGAGCGTCCTGGCTTCAGGTGCGCTCGTTTTGTCGGCGTGTGGTAGCGACAACAACAACGCGGGCGGGGGACAGGGTTCGTCAGGAAGTCCGTCGTCGGGCAGCGTGAGCTGCGGCGGGAAAAAGACGTTAAAGGCCAGCGGTTCCAGCGCGCAGAACAACGCGATGACCCGCTTTATCAAGGCATTCGAATCGGCCTGTCCCGGACAGACCTTGAACTACACGCCCAACGGCTCCGGTGCCGGTATCAGCGAATTCAACGGAAACCAAACCGATTTCGGTGGTTCGGACTCGCCGCTGACCAGCGAGGAAGCCGCGACTGCGCAGCAGCGCTGCGGGTCACCCGCCTGGAACCTGCCGGTGGTGTTCGGTCCTATCGCGGTCACGTACAACATCGCTGGGGTCAGTTCGCTGAACCTCGATGGGCCCACCCTGGCCAAGATCTTCAGCGGGGCCATCAAGACCTGGAACGACCCCGCGATCGTCGCGCTCAATTCGGGCACCAACCTGCCCGGCACCGACATTCACGTCGTCTTCCGAAACGACGAGTCGGGCACCACCGACAACTTCCAGCGCTACCTTGACGCCGCGTCCAACGGGGCATGGGGCAAGGGCGCCGGCAAGGTGTTCAAGGGCGGTGTCGGCGAGGGCGCCAAGGGCAACGACGGCACCGCCGCGGCCATCAAGACAACCGAAGGCTCGATCACCTACAACGAGTGGTCGTTCGCTCAGGGGCAGAAGTTGAACATCGCCAAGATCATCACCTCGGCCGGTCCGGAGCCGGTCGCCATCGGCACCGACTCGGTGGGCAAGACGATTGCCGGAGCCACCATCGCCGGTCAGGGCAACGACTTGAAGCTGGACACGATTTCGTTCTATCGGCCCACTCAGCCCGGGTCCTACCCGATCGTGCTGGCCACCTACGAGATCGTCTGCTCGAAGTATCCCGACTCCCAAACCGGCACGGCGGTCAAAGCTTTCCTGCAGTCGACCATCGGTGGGGGCCAGAACGGGTTGGGGGACAACGGATATGTCCCGATCCCGGACTCGTTCAAATCGAGGTTGTCGACCGCGGTCAACGCGATCTCCTGATCTGAGGTTGACGTGGCCAAACCCCCGCTGGCAAGACAAGCGCTAGCGGAGGTGGACGTACGCGCGTCGCGGCGGGCCGACCGCCTGTTCAAGTCGGCCGCCGCGGCCGCGGGGTCCACCATCGTGGTGGCGATCGTGCTGATCGCAGTGTTCTTGTTGATCAAGGCGATTCCGTCGTTGCGGGCCAACACCGTCAACTTCTTGACCAGCGCCCAGTTCGATACCGCCTCCGACGACAAGCTTGCGTTCGGCATCCGCGACCTGCTCATGGTCACCGTGCTGAGTTCGCTCACCGCGCTGACGCTCGCGGTGCCGATCGCCGTCGGGATCGCGGTATTCGTCACCCAGTACGCGCCCAAACGGTTGTCCCGTCCGTTCAGCGCGATGGTGGACCTGCTGGCCGCGGTGCCGTCGATCATCTTCGGGCTGTGGGGGATCTTCGTGCTCGCGCCCCAGCTGGAGCCACTCGCGAGATTCCTCAACCGTCACATGGACTGGCTATTCCTGTTCAAACAGGGCAATGTGTCCCTGGCTGGCGGCGGGACCATCTTCACCGCCAGCATCGTGCTCGCGGTGATGATCCTTCCGATCGTGACGTCGGTGTCGCGCGAGGTCTTCCGGCAGACTCCGCCGATGCAGATCGAAGCGGCGCAGGCGCTCGGTGCGACGAAGTGGGAGGTGGTGCGGATGACCGTGCTGCCCTTCGGTCGCAGCGGGGTGGTGGCGGCGTCGATGCTGGGATTGGGTCGTGCGCTCGGGGAAACCGTGGCGGTGCTGATCATCCTGCGTTCGGCCGCCCGCCCCGGAAATTGGTCGCTGTTCGACGGCGGCTACACGTTCGCCTCCAAGATTGCTTCGGCGGCAGCCGAATTCAGCCGACCGCTACCGACGGGCGCCTACATCTCAGCGGGCTTTGCGTTGTTCGTCCTGACATTTCTGGTCAATGCGGCTGCCCGCGCGATCGCCGGTGGAAAGGTCAACGGATGACCCGAGCCACTGTCGACGCGCTCGAACAGCCGGTGAAGACGGTCGTCTTTCGCCCGTTGAGCACCGCGCGCCGCGTCAAGAACGACATCGCGACCGTCTTCTTCTACACCTCGTTCGTGATCGCGCTGGTGCCGTTGGTGTGGCTGCTCGGCGTGGTTGTCCTGCGCGGCTACCACGCCGTCATCCACACGGACTGGTGGACGCACTCGCTGCGCGGCGTGCTGCCGGAGGAGTCCGCCGGCGGGGTGTACCACGCTTTGTTCGGGACTTTGGTGCAGGCCGGTGTGGCGGCCGTCATTGCGGTGCCGCTTGGTTTGATGACCGCGGTCTATCTGGTCGAGTACGGCACCGGTCGCCTGGCCCGAGTGACCACGTTCATGGTGGATGTGCTCGCCGGGGTGCCCTCCATCGTGGCTTCGCTATTCATCTTCAGCCTGTGGATCGCGACCTTGGGTTTCCAGCAGAGCGCGTTCGCCGTGTCGCTGGCCCTGGTCTTGCTGATGTTGCCGGTCGTGGTGCGCTCCACCGAGGAGATGCTGCGACTGGTGCCCGACGAACTACGCGAAGCCAGCTACGCCCTGGGCGTCCCGAAATGGAAGACGATCGTGCGGATCGTGGCCCCCATCGCGGCACCGGGCATCGTCTCGGGTGTGCTGCTGGCGGTCGCGCGGGTGGCCGGAGAGACCGCGCCGGTGCTGGTGCTGGTCGGATACAGCCGCTCGATCAACACCGACATCTTCTCCGGCAACATGGCCTCGCTGCCGCTGCTGATCTACACCGAGCTCACCAACCCCCAGCACGCCGGCTTCCTGCGGGTCTGGGGCGCCGCGCTGACGCTGATCATCATCGTGGCCGTGATCAACCTGTTGGCCGGCGGTATGAGTTTCCTGGCCACCCGGAAACGCTGACCTAGGTGTTGGTCGGGACGAGCCGCAACACTCTGCCGTTGCCGCGGTCGGCCACGTAAACGTTGCCCTTCTTGTCCACCGCGACCGATAGCGGGGTGTTCAGACCCTCGAACGGCAGTATCACTGACGTGGTGGCACCGGCGGGCAACTTGGAAACCGTGTTGTTGTCGTGGTCGGTGACGTAGATGTTGCCTGCACCGTCAATGGTGATGCCCCACGGCGCGCTGATGCCGGTGAACGGCAACGCGGTCTGATTGGTGGTGCCGGCATCGAGCTTGAGCACCCGGCTGTTGTCGGTGTCGGTGACATAGATGTTGCCGTCACCGTCGACGGCCACCCCGTCGGGATGCTTCAAGCCCTCGAACGGCACCTCGGTCTGCTCCTTGGAACCGGCCGGCATTTTCAACACCCGGCTGTTGCCGCGGTCGGCGACGTACACGTTGCCCTGGGCGTCCACCGCGACACCTTCGGGATAGCTCAGCCCGACGAAAGGCACCTCGACCTGGTTGTTCGAGCCGGCCGACAACGCCACCACCCGATTGTTGAAGTCACTGACGTAGATCTTTCCCGAGCCGTCTACCGCGATACCTTGCGGTTCGTAGAGGCCGCTGAACGGCTTGACCGTCGGTGACGACGAGCCGTCCGGCAACGTCACCACCTTGCCGTACATGGTTTGGTTCGTGACGTAGAGCGTCCCGCTCGGGTCCATGGCCACCCCGCCCGGCGCGAAACGGAAGGTGAGCCCGGAGAACGGCATCACCGCTTGGCCGTTGGCTTGCTCCTCGCCGCCGTCTTTTCCGCCGAACACCATGAACGCGGTGACCGCGGCCACCGCCAACAAGACCGCGGCGACGACCGCGCCGATCACCAGCGGCTTGCGCGACTTGCGCTCCGACGGCGGGGTGGTGGTCGCATAGGGTCCCGACGGCTGGTCGTACGACGGCCCGGTGGCGACCCCGGGCTGGCTGGCCCATCCCGCGCCGGCGACCGGGGCCGCCTGCGTCCATTGACCCGAATTCCCAGCAGGCGCGGAACGCCAGCCGCCGGCGTTCGACGGCAGCGGCTGAGCCATGGTCTGGTCCCCGGAGTGTTGCGGGGGCACGGGCGTTCGCATGGTCTGGTCCCCGGACTGGTACGGGGGCACGGGCGTGCGCATGGTCTGGTCCCCGGACTGGTACGGGGGCACGGGCGTCCGCGTGGTCTGGTCCCCGGACTGGTACTGGGGCACCGGTGCGTACTGGGTCTCGGCGCCGCTGTTGTATGAGGGACCCGCGGGTTGCACGTAGGCACCAGACGAATGCTGGCCCGAGCCGCCGTAGCTGTTCCAGCCGCCATTCAAGCTGGGGTCGACGACGGGTGCGATCAGCGTCTCGTTGTCACCTTGGCGCAGGATGGTGGCCTCTTGACGCTGTTCGGGCGTGGTGAGGGCGTCGTGGGCGGCGCTGGCCAGGTCGCCGGCGGTCATGTAGCGGTCATTGGGGTTCTTGGCCATGCCCTTGGCGATCACCTGGTCGAGGGCCTCTGGCACCTGTCCCGGGCGCAGCACGCTGGGCCGGGGTACCGGTTCCATCAGATGCGAGGCGATCAATCGTTCGACGCTGTCCGCCCGGTAGGGCGGCGCACCGGTCAGACACTCGCCCAGCACGCAGGCCAGCGCGTAGATGTCGGCCCGGTAGGTGACCTCGTCACCGGTGAACCGTTCCGGCGCCATGTAGTTGTAGGTTCCGACCGCCATCCCAGCCTGGGTGACGTTCGGGTCGTGGGCGGCGCGGGCGATGCCGAAGTCGACCAGATAGGCGAAATCGTTGTTGGCGATCAGGATGTTTTCCGGTTTGACGTCGCGGTGGGTGATCCCGGTGGTGTGGGCGGCGTCCAGGGCAGCGGCGATCTGCCGCACGATCGCCACCGTTCGCGCGGGGGTCAGCGGACCGAACTGGGTCAGCATCGAGCGCAACGAGACGCCGTCGATCAGGCGCATCTCCACGTAGAACTGGCCGTCGATCTCGCCGTAGTCGTGAATCGGCACGATGTGCGGCTCGGTCAACCGTCCCGCGGTGTCGGCTTCGCGTTGCATCCGCGTGCGGAACACCGGGTTGTCGGAATACTGCGAGGAGATCAGCTTCAGCGCGACCACCCGGTGCTTGCGGGTGTCCTCGGCCTCGTAGACCTCACCCATCCCGCCGCGACCGATCAGGCGCACCAATTTATAGGGACCAAATTGCGACCCCACTCGCGATTCCGACCCGGTGTTGGTCACCGTCGACGCTCCCTTCGCCCGGCCACCACTGCCGTCGGCCGCAACGGGCAGCAGCGGCACTCCGACGCCGCCCGTGCAGCCACGCCGAACCTGATGGTTAACCCACGGTAAATGCTCGATGAGCGGGCACACAACCAAATCCGGCGACTCGGCACGAATTTTCAATCACGAGTCAGTAACGGGGACCAGCGGGCCGGCACTGGCCGGATGACCCAGCGAAGTCGTCCAGCGGACAAAATTGTTAGAGCCGTGGGGGTTTCGCTGACTGATGTCGGAGGGATCGTGCAACGCCGTCCCCCGACTACCGGTCATGCGATGGCGTTGACGATCGGTGTGAGCTTTGATTGCAACGACTTCGGCAACGGAATGTATCCGTACTCGTCCAAGCCGATCTGACCGTCACCAATTGTGGCTTGCATGAACGCCTTTACCGCTTTGCCTGTGGGTTCGTCGGGGTACTTGGAGCAGACGACTTCGTAGGTGACCAACACGATGGGGTAGGAGCCGGCCTGGGTGGGGAGATAGAACGACGCGGTGTCCACGATCAGGTCGCGCTCGTCGCTGCCGGGCTTGAACTTGGCGCCGCTGATCGTCCTGCCGACCGTCTCCGGGCTGATCGACACGGGCTCGGGTCCCGCCGAGGTGATGATCTGCGCCTTGTTCAGCTGGTGCCCCTCGGCGAAGGACCATTCGTTGTAGGTGATCGACCCGTCGGTCTTCTTCATGGCCTGCGAGGTGCCGTCGTTGCCGGTGGCGCCTTCGCCGACACCCCCGTTGAACACCTGACCGGCGCCTTTACCCCACGCACCGTTGGAGGCGGCGTCCAGATACTTCTGGAAGTTGTCGGTGGTCCCGGACTTGTCGGCGCGGAACACGACATGGATCGGAATCGCGGGCAGGTTGGTATTGGCGTTGAGGGCTTTGATGGCCGGATCGTCCCACTTGGTGATGGCCCCGTTGAAGATCTTGGCGATGGTGGGCCCGTCCAGGCTGAGCGAATTGATCCCGTTGATGTTGTACGTGACTGCGATCGGGCCGAATACGACGGGAATGTCCCACGCAGGGGAATTGCAGCGCGCCCGGGCGCTGTCGGGTTCGCCTTTGTCCGCGTTCATCGGTGAGTCCGAGCCCGCCAGATCAACCTGGCCCCCGATGAATGCCGCCATCCCGGCACCGGATCCGTTGGCGTTGTAGTCCAGGGTGTGTCCCGGACATGCATGGATGAAGGCGTAGACGAACTGTTCCATCGCGTTCTTCTGCGCGGTCGATCCCGCGGCCAGGATCTTCTTCTTTCCGCCGCAGTCCACCGGGATGACGGGGGCGGTCGACGACGACGAGGAGGCCGACTTGTTGGAATCGCCGCCGCACCCGGACAGCACCAGCGCCATGCCGACGAAGAGGCTGAATGCAACGACAGACCGAGCGAACTTCACGGCAACTCCTCTGCAGAACAGTCGACCCGTTGAGGGTGAACCCAGAATGTCACTGGTGACCCCGTGCCGGTCAAGGGCTCTTAAGATTTCGACTCCGCTTTGGAACCCGCCTTCTTCGCCGGTGCCTTCTTCGCCGGCGTCTTCTTGGCCGGTGCCTTTTTCGCCGCGGACTTCTTGGCCGGCGCCTTGCCGTCACCCGAGCGCGCCTTCACGCTGGCCTCGAGTTTGGCCAGCAGATCGGAGACATCTTCGGTCTCGTCCAGCTCGGTTGGCTTCTCCTCGACCGTAAACGCTTCCCCGCCTTCGAGTTTGGCGTCGACCAGTTCCCGCAGCTGCTCCTGGTAGTCGTCGTGGTAGCGGTCCGGGTCGAACTCGTCGGCCATCGACTCCACCACTT
This sequence comes from Mycobacterium sp. NGS67, assembly GCF_059812185.1. NCBI lineage: Bacteria > Bacillati > Actinomycetota > Actinomycetes > Mycobacteriales > Mycobacteriaceae > Mycobacterium > Mycobacterium sp. NGS67. Next base: position 42,545 of record NZ_JCALCF010000015.1, on the reverse strand, counting down.
GCCCGGCCATCTTGAGTTCGGCCGGCTTGATGTCGACCTTCTTGTCCAGCACCGGGAAATCCGGGTCGCGGATCTCGTCAGGCCACAGCAGCGTGTGAATCACCATCACGTCGCGCTTGCCGAAGTCCTTGACGCGCAACGCGGCCAGTCGGGTCTTGTTGCGCAGCGAGAAGTGCACGATCGCCATCCGGTCGGATTCGGCGAGCGTCTGGGCCAGCAGCACATAGGATTTGGAAGATTTCGAATCTGGCTCCAGAAAGTAGCTGCGGTCGAACAGCATCGGGTCCACTTCACTGGCCGGGACGAACTCCAGCACTTCGATTTCGCGGCTGCGCTCTTCGGGCAGGGTGGCGATGTCGTCGTCGGTGATGATGACCGACCGGCCGTCGTCGGATTCGAAGGCGCGGGCGATGTCACCGTATTCGACGACTTCGCCGCAGACCTCGCAGACCCGTTTGTACCTGATGCGTCCGTTGTCCTTGGCGTGCACCTGGTGGAACTTGATGTCGTGGTCCTGGGTGGCGCTGTACACCTTGACCGGGACGTTGACGAGCCCGAACGCGATCGAGCCCTTCCAAATGGAGCGCATTGCCTCAGTATGCCCAGTTAATGCCGAGGGATCGCAAAAGTACCCGACACGCCGAGCGTGCGAGGGCCATTGCGGCTGCTCGCCTCAGGGGCCGGGGCGGCTCACCGCGCGTGCCGCCGCCGCGGCCGCGGCCTCCAGCGCCGACGTCAGCGTGTCCAACCCGATCCTGCGCAGGAGGGTTCGCCGGTCACCGCCCAACAGGCCCGCTTCCCAGAGCGTGTCGAGCAGACCGACCATGAACGCGTCACCGGCACCGACGGTGTCGACGACCTCTACCGGACGCGCCGGCACCGTCACCTCACCGGCCGCGCAGAGCGCCAGCGAGCCGCGCTCACCCATGGTCAGGGCGATGATCGCCGGCCCGGACGCCAGCCAGCCACGCGCGGTGTCCCGCGGCGGGCGGTCGGGTGCGAGCCAGCGCAGGTCCTCCTCGCTGACCTTGACGATGTCGCTGCGCTCGACGAGCTTGTCGACGCGGTCGCGCGCCTGCTCGCGGTCCACGATCAGCGACGGCCTGACGTTGGGGTCGAAGGTGACGGTGGCAGACACCCGGTAGGCATCCAGCAGCGCGGCCACCGCCAGGCAGCCCGGCTCGCGTACCGCGGCCACCGACCCGGTGTGCACGAACAGTGGGGGCGGGACGGGCGGGGTCCCCGAGAGCTGCCAGTCCAGCTCGAAGCAATAGCTCGCCGAGCCGTCGGCGGCGATGGTCGCCGTGGCGGTAGGTGTCCGGGTAGCGGCAACGCTGCCCGAAACCAGCTGCGCGCCAGAGTCTTTGACATAGGCCGCGATGCGGCGGCCGTTCGCGTCGTCAGCGATGTGGGTCAGGAAATCGATACCGCGACCCAGGCGGGCAAGGCCCACGGCCACATTCAGCGGGCTGCCGCCGACATGCCGGGTGGTAGACGGTCCCGCCACGATGTCTATCAGCGCTTCGCCGATCACGAGCCCGCGCTCCATGCCCGACACGTTACGTTGACATCATGGGTTCGGCACGCGAGCAACAGGTGCGCCTGACCAATGCCGACAAGGTGCTCTACCCCGCCACCGGGACCACCAAGCGGGACATCTTCGACTACTACACCGGTATCGCCGAAGTCATGGTGCCGCACATCGCGGGTCGGGCCGCGACGCGCAAACGCTGGCCCAACGGTGTCGACGAGCCCTCGTTCTTCGAAAAGCAGCTGGCGTCGTCGGCGCCGGCCTGGCTACCGCGCGCCAGCGTCACGCACCGGTCGGGTACCACGACCTACCCGATCATCAACAGCGCCGACGGGCTGGCGTGGATCGCGCAGCAGGCCGCGCTCGAGGTGCATGTGCCGCAGTGGCGCTTCGTCGCCGAGTGGACCCGCAAGGGCGCCGAAGAACTCAAGCCCGGCCCGGCCACCCGCCTGGTGTTCGACCTGGACCCCGGCGAGGGTGTGACGATGGCGCAGCTCTGCGAGGTTGCCCACGCCGTCCGAGAACTGATCACCGATATCGGACTGACCCTCTTTCCGTTGACCAGCGGTAGCAAGGGTCTGCACCTCTACGCCCCGCTGGAGGAACCGGTCAGTAGCGCCGGCGCCACGATCTTGGCCAAACGTGTTGCGCTGCAACTGGAGAAGTCCATGCCCAAGCTGGTCACCGCGACGATGACCAAGAGCTTGCGCGCCGGCAAGGTCTTTTTGGACTGGAGCCAGAACAACGGCGCAAAGACCACCATTGCGCCGTACTCGCTGCGCGGCCGAGAACATCCGACGGTAGCGGCGCCCCGGACGTGGGAAGAGATCGAGGACCCCGAGCTGCGCCACCTGCTTTACGACGAGGTGCTGGCCCGCGTGCAACGCGACGGCGATCTACTTGCCCCGTTGGACGCCGACGCCCCGGTGGCGGACCGGCTGACGAAATACCGCAGTATGCGCGATCCGTCCAAGACTCCGGAACCGGTGCCGAGTTCGAAACCCGTTACCGGGCAAGGCAACACCTTTGTCATCCAAGAGCACCACGCCCGTCGCCTGCACTACGACTTCCGGTTGGAGCGGGACGGGGTGCTGGTGTCGTGGGCGGTGCCGAAAAATCTGCCCGAGACCACCGCGGTGAACCACCTGGCGGTGCACACCGAAGACCATCCGCTGGAATACGGGGGGTTCGAGGGCATCATCCCCAAGGGCGAATACGGCGCCGGCAAGGTCGTCATCTGGGACTCAGGAACCTACGACGCCGAGAAGTTCCTTGATGACGAGGTCATCGTCAACCTGCACGGCAACCGGATCTCCGGACGGTACGCGTTGATCCAGACCAACGGCAACCAGTGGCTGGCGCACCGGATGAAGGACCAGAAGGCTTTCGACTTCGACGGTCTCGCACCGATGTTCGCCACGCACGGTTCGGTCGCCGGGCTGACGAAGGGTCAATGGGCGTTCGAGGGGAAATGGGACGGCTACCGCCTACTGGTCGACGCCGAATACGGCCAGATGCGGCTGCGTTCGCGCAGCGGCCGGGACATCACCGCGGAGTTTCCCCAATTGGCCGCGGTGGCAGCCGATCTCGCCGAACATCATGTGGTGCTCGACGGCGAGGTCGTCGCGCTCGATGACGCGGGCGTACCCAGCTTCAACCGGATGCAGAACCGGGTCCGCGCCACCCGCATCGAGTTCTGGGCGTTCGACCTGCTCTACCTCGACGGCCGCTCACTGCTGCGGGCCAAATACGCCGATCGGCGCAAGCTGTTGGAAACCCTGGCCAGCGCAAGCGAACTCATCGTTCCTCCGTTGCTCTCCGGCGGCGACGGAGCCGAGGCGCTGGAGTATTCGGCCAGGCAAGGTTGGGAGGGCGTGGTCGCCAAGAAGCGTGACTCCAGTTACCAGCCGGGCCGCCGCTCCGCCTCGTGGATCAAGGACAAGCATTGGAACACCCAGGAAGTCGTGATCGGCGGCTGGCGCGCAGGCGAAGGTGGGCGCAGCAGCGGCATCGGAGCACTGTTGATGGGCATACCGGGACCCGACGGACTGCAGTTCGTCGGACGAGTCGGAACCGGCTTCACCGACCGCGAGCAAGCCAAGCTGAAGGAAACCTTCGCGCCTCTGCACACCGACGAATCACCTTTCGCCGTCAAGCTTCCCGCTCGCGAAGCCAAGGGCGTTACGTTCCTGGAGCCGAAGTTGGTGGGCGAGGTGCGCTACAGCGAGTGGACCCCGGAAAACCGGCTGCGCCAACCGAGCTGGCGAGGGCTGCGCCCCGACAAGAAACCGAGTGAGGTGGTACGGGAATGACATCCAAGGACGCAGCCCGCCCTCAGTTAACGCGAATGTCCGTCAGCTCGATGGAGACGACCAGCTGATCAAGCATGGGATGTCCCGCGTCATCGCGTACGAAAATCATGCGCCTTGCCGGAACAATCATGCCGTCGACGTCGAACTCCGAGACATAGTGCGCCGCAGGTGATCCGCCGGCAATGTCAACTTGGTAGTCACGTCGCCGGATCAGGCCGTCCTCGTCGATGTAGAGCACCTGTTGCGGACTGTGGGTGGCGATGTCCGGCGGGTAGTCGACATGGAGCCGACGCCAGAGTGCTCATGGCAGTTAGGTTTCCAGCCCGCGGGGACAGTCGGTATAGGTCGGATGACTAGCCTCGGCGTTTACGTCAGGTGGGTTTGGAAATGAGGATGACGTCCGTCGGCTCGACGATCTGACCGTCGCGGCGTCTCAGCACCGCTCGCACCGGCTTGCGCGTAACGCTCTCGACGAACCGATTGCTGCTGTCGGTGGCAGAGGGCAGGTGCGTCCGGCCCCACTGTCCCAGTGCAACGAGGATGGTGCTGACCTCGTGGCCGGCATCCGTCAACTCGTACCGCTGCCGCCTGCGGTCACCGGGTTCCTGGTAGTCGACGACCTCGAAGACGCCCGCTGCGACCAGGGCCGACAAGCGGTTGCTCAGAATGTCTGGTGCGACGCCGAGTTCGGTACGGAACTCGGAGAATCGCGTGCGCCCCAACATGGCTTCGCGCAGGATCAACATCGACCATCGCTCGCCTAGTACCGCCATCGCGCGTGCAATCGGGCAGTCATCGTCCACATTCATCGGCACTCAGCGGCACCCCCGATCATCTGGATTGGAATAACCTACTCAGCGATGTTACCGTCAAACCCATGACCCGGGGCGCGGGGGTGCGATGTCGATGATCGGCCGCACCGACGAGTTCACTGCACTGACTTCGGCGGCGTCGAATATCACCCAGTCGGGCCGCGCACTCGTCGTCGAGGGCGAAGCCGGCATCGGGAAGACCACGCTGCTGAACGCCGTCGCGAGGTGGGCCGGCGACAACGGATTCACTGTGCGTTCGTGCGCGGGTGTGCAATCTCAGGCGAAAGTGGGTTACGCGGCCGTTCACGAGCTCGTTCATCCCCTCCTGGGTCATGCCGAAGCCTTACCGAACCACCAACGCAGAGCCCTGCTGGCGGCATTCGGGATGGAGGAGCACGAACTCCCCAACCCTCTGTTGATCGGGGTGGCGATGCTCGGCTTGCTCGAGGAAGCGGCGGCTCACCAACCGCTCATCCTCATCGTGGACGACGCTCAGTGGCTCGACGGCTCCTCGTTGCATGTGTTGACCTTCGTCGGACGCCGGCTGGCGAATTCGCCTGTCCTGCTGCTGTGCGCCGCGAGACCGAACCTGGACGGTGAGCCGGAGCGGCTCGTCTCGCTGTCGCGATTCCCGCTCGGGCCCATCGATGACGACACGTCGCGGGCACTGTTGGCCGAGGCGGTAACCGACACGGGCGCAGGCACTCTCAGTGATGTGGCTCAACGCCGGATCCTGGCCGAGGCCGGAGGCAATCCCTTGGCCATCGCCGAGTTGGCCAAAGCCGTGTTGGCGAGCGACGAGCACACGGTGCTGACGGCGACGACACCGCTGCCGACCACTCGGCGTATCGAGCGTGTCCTGCTCGAGCAGCTCGATTCGCTTCCCGAGCCAAGTCGTCAGCTATTGGCCTTGATATCAGCCGGAGATGATGCACCGCTGGCCGAGCTGGTCGATGCTGCCCGACGGGTGGGGCTGTCCGAAAGCGACTTGGACCCGTTGGAGCGCAATGGATTGATCACCGTCGGCGCCGGTGCGCTTCGCGTTCGCCATCCGTTGATTCGGTCGGTCGCCTATAACGCGGCAGGGCTCTCGCAACGCTCGACCTTCCATCGCGCTCTCGCCGAGGCAGCGACCGATCCGATGCGTGCAGTATGGCAGCGTTCCGCAGCGGCCTACGGGCCCGATGAGACCATTTCCGCCGAGCTGGAAAGACTGGCCGACAGTGCATTACACCGCGGCGCGAACGACGAAGCGGCCGCGGCATTGCGGCGCGCTGCGGCGTTGTCACCATCGCCGGACAGACGCGTTCGTCGCCTGGTGAGCGCGATCATGCCGGCCTACCGCGCAGGGCTGACGGTGGAAGCGATCGACATCCTGGGCGAGGCAGAACCGCTCGCCACCGACTCCCTCGACTTGTTCGAGCTCGCCTTCGCGCGCTTCACGATGGGTATCACCACAGGCGTTGCGGCCCCGAAGGTGTCGGATCTCGTTTCATTGGCAGACCGACTCGGCGACAACGGCGAACATAAGTATCAGACGCGTCTACTGGCAGCCGCGGCCGCTCAGTGTCGCATGCACGGCATGGACGAGCGTGACAGGCATATGGCGGCCGAAGCGCTGCATTCGATCGAGTACCGCGGAGACCCCTCCATCGAGATCGCCCTCGCCATCGCCGAGGACACCAAGTACGCCCGTCACTTCCGTTCTGAGGCAGAGCGGCTGCGCACTCAGGTGGCCGGCGACGTCACCGCGTTGATGTCGATGGGCCTTGCCGCGGAATCGGTGTCGGACTTGAACATCGCGCAAGGCTGTTGGACCGAGGCGGCCGCAGTCGCCCACGCCACCGGGGCACCCACCATCGAGTGCGAAGCGCTCCGCGGTTCCGCGCGTGCGCAGATCATCGCCGGACACCTACAGGAGGCGACGGTCAGCGCTCAAGGCGCTTTCCGCATAGCGACCGATGCCAACCTATCTATCAGTACCGGTGCCGCGGCAGCGCTCCTGGCGAGATCGCATGCCTGGCGCGGAGAGATCCGGGCAGCAGAGCAAGCGCTCGCAACCGCCCGACAGCATCTGCCGACCGACACGCCGCTGCTCTGGTTGGACGACCTCTCTTGGGCCAGCGGATTGCTGGCACTCACGGTGCACGATTACCAGCAGGCATTCGTCGACCTCTCGCAGATGACCCGTGACCGCAGTGCCCGCCGCTGGGCGATCGGCGATCTGACCGAGGCGGCGGTCGGTAGCCGACATCCGAGCATGGTCGGCGATCTCATCGACGAGATTGCCTCGGAGGCAACCACTCTGGGATCCGAGCACATTGCGATGCTGGTGCACCGCAGCCGCGCCCTGCTCGCGGGCAGTGACCCCGATGCCGAGCATCACTTCAACGCCGCACTCCAGTGCGCGGATGCGACTGAACGGAGTCCGTTGGAGTACGCCCGCACGCAGCTCTGCTACGGCGAGTGGCTGCGACGTCAACGCCGTATCGTCGACGCCCGCGCACAGTTGTCGACTGCGCTGCGCGTGTTCGAAGCGCGTGGAGCGCATCCGTTCGCGCAGCGTGCCCGCGGGGAGTTACGCGCTGCCGGAGTGCAACTGCCGGGGCACGTGACTGCGGAGGATCAGGTCGCGGAGTTGACTGCACAGGAACTGCAGATCGCTCAACTGGCCGCAGCCGGTCTCAGCAACCGGCAGATCGCCGACCGGATCTACCTATCCCACCGGACTGTCGCGGCGCACCTGTACAAGATCTTTCCCAAATTCGGCATCACCAGTCGCAACCAGCTTCGGGATGCGCTCGGCGATGGGATCCCGTCCCAGGGTGACATCTGAGCCTCCGGCATAGGTGAGGTGACTGAGACAGCGAACTCGTCTGGGCTCCAGACTGCGGAAATCAGTGGCGGCGCCGGCGGCACGCCACTGCGCCGAACGACGGTCGGTGTGCTGATACCGAAGTGTCCACCGATCTGGTGTCGTTACGGCATGAATTCGTATCGGGCGTATCAGGTGACCGGCCAACGCAACTTCGCGATGGTGGAGCGCGAATTGCGCGAGCCACTCGAAGGGGAGGTGCGCATCCGGACAGCGGCGTGCGGCGTGTGCCACAGCGACATGCTCGGCGTCGAGGGGCAGCGGGCGGATCCGACGCAGCCGATCGTGCCGGGACACGAGGTGATCGGCACGATCGACGCGGTTGGACAGGCAGTGGACGATCGCTGGCGCGTTGGCGATCGCGTCGGGCTGGGCTTCCTGGGCGGACATTGTGGACGATGTGAATACTGCCGCTACGGCGATTTCGTGAACTGCACCGATCAACCGCAGCCGGGCACGACCGTCGATGGCGGTTACGCCGAGATCGTGTACGCCCGCCCCAGCGGGTTGGTGCGCATCCCCGAGGGATTCGACGTGCTGACCGCTGCGCCGCTGCTGTGCGCGGGAGTGACCGTCTTCAACGCGTTGCGCGCCGGCCAGGCTCCGCTGAACACCCTGGTCGCCGTCCAGGGCATCGGTGGTCTGGGCCACCTCGGGATCCAATACGCAAAGCGGATGGGGTACCGCGTCGCCGCGGTGGCCCGAGGTACGCAGAAAGCTTCGCTGGCAAGGGATCTGGGTGCCGACCACTACATCGACAGTGCGGCCGAAGACACCGCCGGGGCGCTCACCGCACTGGGCGGCGCGACCGCCATCGTCGCCACGGCGGCCAGTGGCGCGTCGATGGCGGGTCTGATCCCCGGGTTGCGGCCGCGCGGCCGTCTGGTGGTCGTGGGTGCCTCACCCGAGCCGATACCCGTGCAGACACCAGACCTCATCTTCGGCGGACGCAGCATCATCGGCAGCCTGACCGGGTCTGCGATCGAGAACGAAGACAATCTCGGGTTCGCGCTCACTCATCAGATTGCCCCGATGATCGAGCCGCTCCCGTTCGGCGAGGCACCACGGGCCTACGAACGCATGATGTCGGGGCGTGCGCGCTTCCGCGTCGTCCTCGACTTCACGTGAGCATTCCCAGCAACTGGTTGAAACACTCCGACATCGACGGATGGGTGTAGATCCCATCGCGTAGCGTGCTGGCAGTGATCCCGTGCCGCATCGCCAATGCGACCAGGTTGATGACTTCGTGGGCGTCGTGGCACAGCAGCGTCGCACCGAGGATCCTGTCGGTGGTGGCGTCGACGACCACCTTCATCATCCCGGCGGTTTGACCGACAATCCGCGCGCGTGCGACTGTCGCGAGATTGACCACGGGACTTGCGGCTACACGGACCTCGTAACCCGCTGTGCGCGCTTGGGATTCGGTCAAGCCGACGCGTGCCAGCGGCGGTGTGAGGAACAGGCAGTTGGGCACCACATCGCGCTGCGAGGCCCGGCGGGGCACCGGTGCGTCCGTGAGTTGATCGAGAACGATGCGATAGTCGTCGAGCGAGATGTAGGTGAACTGTGGTCCGCCGTTCACATCACCGACGGCGAAGATGTGCGACTGGCTCGTGCGCCGGTAATCGTCCACGACGACGGCACCGATATCGGTGGTCTCCACGCCGGCACGATCGAGACCCAGATCGGCGGTGTTGGGCGTGCGCCCGAGCGCGACGAGTACGGCGTCGGCGTCGACGGTGGCCGAACGACCGTCAACCAGATACTCCACGCGCGCTGCCGGTGGACCGCCTTGACGCATGATCGTCTGCAACCCAACGATGTTCGCGCTGGTGATAATGGTGGCGCCCCGCTGCCGCAGCAGCGCCCGCGCAGCGTCGGCCACGTCGGTATCCTCGTTCGCCAGCACGGTGGGACGATGCTCCAGGATGGTGACGGCGCTTCCGAACCCGGCGTACATCGACGCGAACTCCAGACCGATGTAACCTCCGCCCAGGATGACGAGTTGGTCAGGTCGCGACGTCTTCCGGAGGAGCTCCGCGCTGGTCACCACTACCGGGTTCTCCCTGAGCCCCGGCAGATCTGGGATGTTCGGTGTCGACCCGGTACCGATGACGATGTGACCGGCGGTGATCACCACGGGCCCCGAAGCCGTGGAAACCTCCACGTTCTCGGGATCGAGAAAACGCGCCTTGCCGGTCAGGACCGTCACCGACGGGAGGGGTGCCATCGATGCGCGGTTGGCTGCGCGCAGACCGGCTGTCAGTCGCTCGGTGGAGGCCATCGCGTCTGCGTAGGCCGACGCGCCGGAGACCGCCGCTATCTGATGCTCGCCTCGGTGCACCATCGACTTCGTGGGGACGCACCCGGTGTTGATGCACGTCCCGCCGTACATCGCGGCTGACTCTTCGACCAAGACCACGCGGTGACCGCGCCGGCCCATATCGGCGGCCAGGGTCTTGCCACCCTTGCCGAAGGCGATGACCAGCAGGTCCGCGGCCAGGTGATCCTGAGCTGAACTCGGTTCCATGGCGGCGACATTGCCGGGCCGCGGCGGTGGCCGGTATCCGTCGGATGACCTAATCACGAAGCCAGGAAAGTGAGCACCTCCATCGTGAAGTCATCGATGTGCTGAAAGAGGAAGCCGTGGCCGGCATCGCTGTAGAGGATCACCTTGGCGTTGGGCAGGCGGCCCGCCATCGCGTACGTGGCGTAGGCATCAATCATGTGGTCGTGTGCGCCGTTGGCAACCAATGCCGGAATCGTCAACTCGCCCAGGCGATCCCACACGCTTGATCCGGTAGATCCGATGACGGCCAACTGAGCCTGCATCGTTTCCAGCGAAACCGCCACGTGGTCCTCGGATAGCGTGCGGGTGTCCAGACGGCGCAGCGACTGGATGCCCAGTTCGCGAGCACGGTCGGTATCGGGGAAGAACAGGTAGAGGAAATCGTCGTCGTCGTTGACGGGCTTGGTCGCCACCTGCCAGATCTTCGGATCGGCCTGCGGCATACCGGGAACGCCGCCACCGGGAGAGCTGCCTGCGACAACCAGGCGACGCACTAGATCGGGGCGCTGCAGCGTCACCGCCTGCACCACAATTCCGCCGAGCGACCATCCCAACAGGTCGATCTGGGTCACACCCAGAGCCTCGACGAATTCCAATAGTCCGCCTGCGAGCGCGTCCATGGTGGTGGGTGCGGTGCCATCGGTTCTGCCGTGACCCACGTTGTCGAAGATGATCACATCGCGTTCTGCAGCCAGCCGATCGAGGAACACCGGATCCCAGTGGTCGATCGTGCCGCGAAAGCGTAAGGCCAGCACCAGCGGTACCCCGGATGTGCTGCCGAACCGGCGATAGGCGAATCGGGCGTTCACCCCGTCCACGAATCGGGTCTCGGCGTCTGCAGCGGGTGATGACGACATGTTGGTACCTTCGCTCGGTGCGGTCTGATCAGCCGCTGGCATTCGCCGCGGTCTGGATTCAGCGTGCTGTCGAGCACGGTGCGAGTCCATACGCACGTTGACTGAATAGTTCGACGTTCTCCGTGGGATCCTGCTGCGGATGGCGACCCCGCGAGGGTCGCGCGGGAACGACTCCGCGCAAACAGACCTCGAGTTCGACGGGTGATCGGCTACTGGCCGCACGCAGTGGCCGATCGGCCGTGATGGATGATCGGGGAATGCCGCGCACTTCGAATACTGCAACTCCGCCGGTGGTACGGGAATGAAATGGGTCACCTTCCGGGACCGGGACGACGAGCGCGTCGGTGTGCTGTCCGGCGACGACGTCTACGCCGTGGAGCCGGGTCGTACGTTGCTAGACCTGATCTCGGCGGGGCCGGACGCGCTGCGTGCGGCCGGAGAAGCGGCGCTGCAATCACCGTCGTCGGTGATTCGGCTGGTTGACGTGACCCTGGCCGCCCCGATCCCGCGGCCGCCGTCGATCCGCGACACCCTGTGCTTCCTGGACCACATGCGCAACTGTCAGGAGGCCACCGGCGGCGGCCGGGTGTTGACGGACACCTGGTACCGGATCCCGGCATTCTATTTCGCCTGCCCGGCAACCGTATTGGGGCCCTACGACGATGCCCCGATGGCGCCCGGAAGCGCCTGGCAGGACTTCGAACTGGAAATTGCGGCGGTGATCAGCTCCCCCGGAAAAGACCTGACGGTGGAGCAGGCCGAGCAGGCCGTCGTGGGGTACATGATCTTCAACGACTGGTCCGCGCGCGACCTGCAGATGCTGGAGGGCCAGTTGCGGATCGGTCAGGCCAAAGGCAAAGACAGCGGGGTCACCCTGGGACCGTGCCTGGTGACCGCCGACGAGCTGGCACCCTTTTGCCGCGACGGCAAACTCAGCCTGCAGGTCACCGCACTGGTCAACGACACCGTCGTCGGCTCGGGATCCACCGGCACGATGGACTGGAGCTTTCCCGAGGTGATCTCCTACATCTCTCGCGGCGTGACGCTGCGCCCCGGCGACGTGATCGGTTCGGGCACCGTGCCCACCTGCACGCTCGTCGAGCACCTGGGTAGGCCGTCGTTTCCGGGCTGGCTGCGCGACGGGGACGTGGTGACGCTGCGGGTCGAGGGACTGGGGGAGACGCGTCAGACCGTGCGGGCGTCACCGGCCCCGTATCCGCTTGCGCCGCGGCCCAATCCGTCTTCGGCCGGGCTCGCGCAGCGGGTGAATCCGGCTGTGGCGAAGGTGCCCTACACCCGCGGGCTGCACGAGGTCGCCGAACGGGTGTGGGCATGGACGCTGCCCGACGGCGGATACGGTTGGAGCAACGCGGGTTTGGTGACCGGCGACGGGGCGTCGCTGTTGGTGGACACGCTGTTCGACCTGACGCTGACCCGTGAGATGTTCGACGCGATGCGTCCCATCACTGACCGGGCGCCCATCACCGACGCGTTGATCACCCATTCCAACGGCGACCACACGCACGGTAACCAGTTGCTGGACAGTCGAGTTCGGATCATCACCGCCGCCGGCACCGCCGAGGAGATCGCGCACGAACCCAACGCGGACCGGTTGGTCGGGATCCAGACCGCCGACCTGGGTCCGGTCGCGACGAAGTACGCGCGAGACCGGTTCGGCCACTTCGACTTCAGCGGGATCACCATACGCAACGCCGACCAGACCTTCGACCGCGAACTGACCGTCGACGTCGGCGGCCGCCGCGTGGACCTGCTGAACCTGGGACCCGCCCACACCGGTGCCGACTCGGTGGTGCACGTGCCCGACGTGGGGGTGCTGTTCGGCGGGGACCTGCTGTTCATCGGCTGCACACCGATCGTGTGGGCGGGTCCGATCGCCAACTGGATCGCGGCCTGCGACGCGATGATCGCGCTGGACCCTGCTGTGGTGGTGCCAGGCCACGGGCCGGTCACCGACACCGACGGGATCCGGGCCGTCCGTGGCTATTTCGTGCACCTCATCGAGCAGGCCGACGCGGCTCATACCAAGGGCTTGTCGTTGGCGGAGGCCGTCGATACCGTCGACCTCGGTGAGTACGCGTCCTGGCTGGACTCCGAACGCGTCGTCGTCAACATCTTCCGGCGCTACTGCGAACTCGATCCCGACACACCGCAGCCGGAATTGATGGGGTTGTTCGCGATGCAGGCCGAGTGGTTGGCCAAGCGGCAGGGTTAGGGGTCGCCCGGAACACCCCCGTCAGCCGGATGTCCTACGGTTTCGATATGGCACCCGAACCCGCAGTCACACTGGAAACTCTCGAAGACGGCATCGCCTGCCTCACGCTGAACCGGCCCAAACTGTTGAACGCCATCGACGGGTCTCTCATCAGAGCCACCGACGAAGCGCTGGATGTGCTGAGCAGGGGTGAACATCGGACAGTGATTCTGACCGGCGCCGGACGAGGCTTCTGCGCGGGCGCCGATCTGAGTGGCACCGGCGAAGCCTGGACCGACGTCAACCCGTCGACCCCCGGTTTCAAGGTCACCTACGACGCGCAGGTGCGGCTGGCCGATCTGTTCGTCCGGCTCTACGAGCTGCCGATCCCGGTGATCGCAGCGGTCAACGGTGTCGCGGTCGGCGGCGGCCTGGCGTTCGCACTGCATTCCGATATCCGCATCGCTTCCGAGACAGCACGATTCGGCTCGGCGTTCATCAAGGCCGGCTTCTCCTCGATGGACATGGGCACCAGCTACCTGCTGCCGAAGATCGTCGGCGCCGGAGTGGCACGTGAGCTGATGTTGACCGGTCGGATGATCGACGCCGAGGAGGCCCACCGGATCAAGCTGGTGCACCAGGTGGTTCCGGCCGAGGACCTGATGACTGCCGCGCTGGACAAAGCCCGAGAGATCGCGCAGAACAACGCATTCGGGGTGTGGCAGACCAAGATCGGCCTCAACGCCGCCCTGGATGCGCCCAGCCTGCGGCATGCCATCGAGATCGAGAACCGCACCCAGATCCTGACCGGCTTCACCAACAATCCCGCCGAGGCGGCGCGGGCGCATCGCGAGAAACGTGCACCGAAATGGGATACGTTGTGACGGTCAGGCTTTGGCGATCACCTGATCGGCGTACTTCTCCAGCAGATGAATCTTCTTCGCCAGCGGGTCCTTATCCGGGCCGACGATGTAGGGCCAGCGGAAACCCACGATCACGTCGGTGACGCCGTTGTCCTCGAGACGCTTGATCCCGTCGACGGTGTAGGCGTCGGTGGAGATGACGTGAATCTCGAACGGGCCGGTCTTGCCCTCTTCGTCGCGAAACTGCTTGACCCGGGCGATGAGTCGATCAAGTTCCTCCGGGGAGCTGCCACCACCGTGCATCCAGCCGTCGAGCCGCGCGGCCCGTCGCAGCGCAGCGTCGGCGTGCCCGCCGACCAGGATCGGGATCGGCTCAGTGGGCGCCGGACTCATCTTCGTCTTGGGGATGTCGTAGAACTCGCCGTGGAATTCGAAGTACTCGCCGGTGGTCAGACCCTTGACGATCTCGATGCATTCGTCCATTCGCTTGCCGCGCTTGGCGAACGGGATGCCCATCAGCTCGTAGTCCTCCGGCCACGGGCTGGTCCCCACGCCGAGTCCCAGCCGGTTGCCGTTGAGCGCCGCCAGCGAACCGGCCTGCTTGGCGGTGAGCGCCGGGTGCCGGACGGGTAGCTTCAGGACGAAGAAGTTGAGCCGCAACGTCGTCGTCACCGCGCTCAAAGCCGCTGTCAGAACGAATGTTTCGACGATCTCTTTGCCGTCGAGGAACTCCCGGCTGCCGTCGGGGGTGTAGGGATATTTCGAGTCCGACTCGAAGGGGTAGGCGAGGCTGTCGGCGATCGTCATGCTGTGGTAGCCGGCCCGCTCGGCTGCCTGAGCCAGCGGAATGTAGAACTGCGGGTCGGTCAACGACTCCGCGTAACTGAAGCGCACGGCATCCTCCTGTTACGCCGAGCGTGTAGCCACCGCGAAAAATCGGCTGTTTTTTCGCACTGGCTACACGCTGGGCGAAGCTGAATGTCAGAGCTGGTTTTCGGGTCCGATGATCGCCCAGACCGTCTTGCCCGCCGCCGTCGGGGTGCTGCTCCAGGCGCGCGACAACGCGTCGACGATGGCCAGCCCGGACACGTCGATGCCCTTGGGCGGCGACGCCAGACGCACTGCGGGCGCGTTGCTGGTGTCGGAAACCGCGATGGTCGCGGTCTGGCCGTCGCACTCGATCCTCATCACCGGTTCGCTTCCGGTGTGCTCCAGCACGTTTTCGATGAACACGTTGACCACCACCAGCGCGACGGGGATGAGTCCCGGCTTCGACCAGGTGGTCAGCCATTCGCGGACCAGCTGACGTGATTCCCGCAGGCTGGTCAGGTTGGCCGGCAGCTTGGCCTGGGCGTGCTTCAGCTTGCGGCGCCCGAGCCGCTCGACGGCCTTGATGGCCGCTTTCTCGGTCGGGTACACCGGCATGAATCGGGCGACGCCGCTGCGCGCGATCGCCTCGCGAGCCGCGCGGTTGGCGGTGACCAGCACGATCGGGACGTCCGGACGCGCGTCCATGTGCCAGCGTGCGCTGACGAAAGCCGACCAGGCGGCCTCGTCGGGGACCTGCAGCCCGCTGACGTCGACCACGACCGCGGCGGGGACGTCATGCGTGGCCTTGGTGATGTTGTCGCGCAGCTCGGCGGAGTTTTTGGCGTCGAGCACTCCCTCAGCGGACAGCAGGACTATCGATTGCTCGGTTCGGGATTCCAGCCCCAACGAATTGGAGGACTTGGCCACCGCACTCATACGAACCATCCCGGATTGCGGGACGTCTCGAGAAGGCACGCCGGTTGCATCGTGTCGTCCGATTCCATGTCCCGCTCCTCGAACCCTGCCCGGTTGTCAGCTGCTGCCGCCCTCGATGGCGGAGACGTCTATCTTCGGGCAAATCTCCCGATTTGTGAAAGTGGCGGCTTGGCGGCGGATGTCAGTGCTCCCGCGCGCACTGGATTAGGCACCGGATAGCTGTGCCACCCGGTCGTGTGATGCAACCCCACCACTGCCACGCTGAAGTCGTCGTTCCTGCTGTCGTGCCCGTCTTTGCGCACGATCTCAGTGGAACTACCCACCCCAGCGCGCGGTCAATCCCGAACGGGGCATACCCAAGCTAGACGTGTTTGAAGCAGCCGACGTCAGGCGCCGCTTCGAGCGTAGGGAGGCGCACCCACGCCGGCGACCGAATGAGTGCCCCACGGCGTTTGTTCGACGATGCGCGCGGGCGCGGTGCGATCGCCGACGCACAGCGTGACCGTCCGCGCCCGCTTCATCGAGTCGTCGGGCAGGTCGTCCAGGACGGTGCCTTGCCAGTGGTAGTTGCCGTCAAGCGGGTCGAGGTGACCGGTCAATCGGACGTGCACCGGGTAACGGGTGCCCGAAATCTCCAGAGTCGCATCGCCGTCGTAGGTGTCTTCGTAATCGGGCGCGCTGGACGACAGGTCGAACGTCTCGAACGCCCCCGTCACCGAGGGCGGCGTGGTGGGTGCGAGTTGAGCGCGCTCGTTGAAAACCTGCTGGCTGGAGCGGCGTACCTCGATACGACGGCTGCCGGTGCGCGCCATCACCGTGAGGCACTCGGCGATGTAGCGTGCCTGCGTCTCGGTGTCGGGGCCGGTGAGGAAGAAGTAGTTCGGAAATCCGTGCACGGCCATCCCGAGGAACGGTTCCATGCCGTCGTGCCAGGCCTGCTGGATGGTCTGTCCGCCGGTGCCGACCAACGGCTGACTGTCGATCGAGAACCCGGTGCCATAGATGATCGCGTCGACGGGGTGTTCGACGCCGTCGCCGGTCCGGATGGCCGCCGTCGTGATCTCCTCGATCGGCGACGTCACCACCATCGGGCCCGGTTGCGGGCGGCGGCGCCGCCAGCGCTGCGTCCACGGTGTGATGTTGGTGACAATGCGGCGCGGCGCATGTCCGAATACGGTTACCGATCCGGCTGATTCCAACAGCCGGCCCAGACGGTGGCCGGCCGAGGAGTCGGTGCCCACGACTGCTATGCGCTTGCCGGTGGGGCGGAAGTGCGGATCCCACGCCGCGGCGTGGAACGACTCCCCGGCGAAGTCGCTGCGACCGTCGATATCCGGTACCCAGGGGACGTAGCGGGTCGGGCTCGACTCGACGACCACACCCGCCCGCAGGGTTTCGTCAGCCGTGGTCTGCAGCACCCAGGTGTCGGTCTCGTCGTCGAACACCGAACGGACTACCTCGCCGTCAAACGTCGCGACGTCGGTGATTCCGGCCTGCCGCAGTTCGGCCGCCGCGCCGACTGCTCCCGCGCCGACGATCAGCGTCACAGAAACCTGCTGCGCTTCCAACCGCGGCGCGCCACCGGCCCCATCAGACCCACTTCGGTCAAAAAGGCTGCCAGCGGGGCGAATCCGGCGATCTGCACCTCGCGGCGGTGTGCGCTGTGCCGGGCGAGTTGTCGGGCCCGCTTGGCATCCAGGCCGGTGCGCGCGTACGGCACGGGATTGCTGAACAGGTAATTGAAGAAGTACCCGCCCAGCCCGTTGATGTTGGCCATGAACCATCGGTTCACGCGCGGCATCTCGGTCACCCGCTTGCGCGCGCCGTCGCGCGCGAACTGAATGTGCCGGGCCTCTTCGGTGACGTGAATCCGCATGAGGCGCTGGATGATCGGCTGCAGTTCGGGGTCGTCCATCATCTGGCGTTGCAGCGAGTCGAAGATCTCCTCACCGATCAGCGCGGCCACCCACAGCATCGACCCGCGCTGGAACGCAAGTGGCAGCAGATTGATGACGTAACGGTGAAAACGTTTCGGCCGCACCGGTTTTGCGCCGATGCGCTCGATGGCTTTTCCGAACATCACCATGTGGCGGGTTTCGTCGCCCAGTTCGGTCAGCTTGTAGTGGGTGGACCTGCTCGTCGGGTCCTCGTGCAGGATGGTCCGCAGCAATGACTGATTGAGCATGTTCTCGAACCAGATCCCGGCCGAGAGCGTGTTCACCAATTCCTGCCGGGACAGCTCGATCTGCTGGGCACGGGTCATCTGGTCCCACATCGGGGTGCCGTACAACGAGACCAGCCTCGGGGGCAGGAAGAACTTGTCCGGATCCAACGGGGCGTCCCAGTCGATGTCGACGACGGGTTCGTAGGACTTCTTGACCGAGCCCTTGAGCAGGCGCTCGGAGAACTCTTCCCGACTGGGTCCACTTGGTCGTACCGCAGTGGTCATCGCTGTGTCCCTTCATGTGCCTTGCCAGGGCCTGGGTTTCGACGTTAGGAAGATCACACTCGATAGTCAATACCCAGGGTACTGGGTACCGGCGGTCTCGGCTAGACGGCGCGCGGTCTCGATGAGGTTCTCGATTAGGTTGAGGCCCTATGAGCCGGCACATTCACGTCATCGGCATCGGTGCTGGTGACCCGGACTATGTGACCGTGCAGGCGATCGACGCACTCAACGACACCGACGTGTTCTTCGCGATGGACAAAGGCGAGGCCAAGAGCGACCTCGTCGAGCTGCGCCGGAAGATCTGCGCGCGGTTCATCCGCAAGCCCGGATACCGATTCGTCCAGTTGCCCGACCCGCGGCGCGCCTCGGGCACCGACTACCGGCAGGCCGTCTCGGACTGGCACGCGTCCCGCGCCCGTCTCTGGGCGACGGCCATCGAAACGGAACTGGAACCTGACGGCGTCGGAGCCTTTCTGGCCTGGGGCGACCCGTCGCTCTACGACAGCACGCTGCGCATCCTGGACCGGGTCGCGGACGAGGTCGAGATCAGCTACGACGTCATCCCGGGCATCACCGCAGTTCAGGCACTGACCGCGCGTCACCGCATCCCGCTCAATGACGTGGGCGAACCGGTACTGGTCACCACCGGACGGAAGTTGGATGCGCACGGTCTCGCCGGCTCGGCCGTCGTGATGCTCGATGCCGACTGCTCTTTTCAGGCATGCGCGCCGTCCACGCGGATCTGGTGGGGCGCCTACCTCGGGACCGCCGACGAGTTGTTGGTGGCCGGGACGGTCGGGGAGGTCGGAGCGCGCATCGTCGAAATGCGTGCGCAGGCCCGCGCTCAGCACGGCTGGATCATGGACACATATCTGCTGCGCTCGTCCGGCGAATGCGAAGGCTGACGGCGCTCAATGGGCGTATTCGTCGGCATATGCGCCGCAATTTGGGACGTGTCCGTCATAGCTTGGGATTTGCGCAACCGGGATTTCGAGAACGCGTGCTCCCGGCACCGTACGTCGGGTTAACATTCATTTGGCGTGCTATACACGTGCTGAATGCGAGCTCGCAGTCGGGAGAGGTCGTCGAATGTCGTTTGTGTTTGCTACGCCGGATTGGGTCGCTGCCGCGGCCACCGATCTGGCCAGCATCGGTTCGTCGATCAATGCTGCTAGTTCGGCTGCGGCCGCCCCCACGGAAGCGGTGCTGGCTGCGGGAGCCGACGACATTTCGGCCGCGATCGCCGCGCTGTTCAGTTCACACGCCCAGGCATATCAGGTTCTCAGTCAACAGGCCGCACTATTCCACCAGCAGTTCGTCCAATTGATGAGCGGTGGTGCGACCCAGTACGCCTCCGCGGAAGCGCTCAACGCGACAATGCAGGAAGCCGCGTCGGGTATCAGTGCGCCACTTCAAGCGCTGGCCGGGGGTGCCCCCGCCGGCGGGTCCGCCGCTCCGGTTGCGGGCAACAGTGACGAGCAGGTCCTGCTGACCACCAACGGCGGAACCTACGTCCAGATCGGTACCGGCGCCAACGCCGCTGCGGCCGGTGCAGGGGTGCACGGGGCGGCGAGTCCGAACGGGGCCGCGGGGACCGGTGGCGTCAGCTCGAATCCGGGCGGATTCCTCCCCGGTGCCGGGACAGGGGTCAGCGCACCGACTGCGCCACCTCCCGTGACTGCGCTCCCCGTCGCTGCCGCGGTGGACGGCCCCGTTGCCGGAGTGGACGGAAACGCCGCCGGTCTCGGTGGAGTCGGTCCCGTGGTCTTCGGTCCGGGTCAGACCGGGGTAGCGGGCGGCCCTGCGCTCGGCGGGGCGCAAACCGGTGCGAGCGCTGCGCCGGCCGCGAGCAGTCACAGTGAGCAAGTCGACAACGACGGTCACACCGGGCTGCGCGGCAACAGTGGGTGGTTGTACGGCGACCATGCGCTCGGTTCGAATACCGCGCTGTTCGGCGACGGTGGCGCCGGGGGCAGCGCGGCGTTGGGCGCGAATGGCCAGGTCCCCTTGGCTACCGGTGAGGGAAGCTTCTTCGCCGGGAATGCAGATCTCGGAAACTCGGCCGGCGTTGTCGACGGAACTCGTCAACAGGCCTGACGCTCCGTAGCCACAACCGGCAGACTGGACGGGTGCCCGAACTCCCCGAGATCGAAGCGCTGGTCGACCATCTGCGCCGGCACGCCGTCGGCTTGCCGGTAGGCCGCGTCGACGTCGCCGCGTTGTCGGTGCTCAAGACCTTCGACCCGCCGATCAATGCGCTGCACGACCAGACCGTTGTCGGCGCTTCCCGGTGGGGCAAGTACCTGGGCCTGCAAGCCGGCGACTTGTGGCTGATCACCCACCTGTCCCGGGCGGGATGGTTGCGGTGGTCGGACAAGCTGGCCGCGGCGCCGCTGCGCCCGGGCAAGGGTCCGATCGCGTTGCGTGTGCACCTCGGAACTCCGGGCGAAGCACCGGGGTTCGACCTGACCGAAGCCGGCACCCAGAAACGTCTGGCCGTGTGGCTGGTCGGCGATCCCGAGCAGGTGCCGCAGATCGCCGCCCTGGGGCCGGACGCGCTCGAACTGGGGCCCGAGGACCTGGCCCGCGTGTTGGCCGGCAACACCGGCCGGATCAAGACCGTCATCACCGACCAGAAGATCATCGCGGGTATCGGCAACGCCTATAGCGACGAAATACTGCACGTCGCGCGCATCTCGCCGTTCGCCACGGCGGCGAAACTGAGCGACGAACAAGTCGTCGTCCTGCACGACGCGATGATCTCCGTCCTGACCGACGCGGTGAGCCGATCCGTCGGCCAGGGCGCAGCAACCCTCAAGGGTGAGAAGCGCTCCGGGCTGCGGGTACATGCCCGTACCGGGTTGCCATGTCCGGTCTGCGGTGACACGGTGCGCGAAGTGTCGTTCGCGGACAAATCGTTTCAGTACTGCGCGACCTGCCAGACCGGCGGCAAAGTACTGGCCGATCGGCGCATGTCAAGGCTGCTCAAGTAGTCTGCCCCGGTGACTCGCCAGAAAATCTTGATTACCGGGGCCAGTTCCGGTCTGGGCGCCGGGATGGCCCGGGCTTTCGCCGCCAAAGGCCGTGATCTGGCGCTGTGCGCCCGCCGCACCGACCGGCTGGAAGAACTCAAAGCCGAACTGTTGCAACAGCATCCGTCGATCAAGATCGCGGTGGCGGCGCTGGACGTCAACGACCACGATCAGATCCCGAAGGTGTTCGCCGAACTCGGCGACGAGCTGGGTGGCATCGACCGGGTGATCGTCAACGCCGGTGTCGGCAAGGGCGCGAAGCTGGGGTCGGGCAAGGTGTGGGCGAACAAGGCGACGCTGGAGACCAATCTGGTTGCGGCGCTGGTGCAGATCGAGACCGCGCTGGAAATGTTCATCGGCTCCGGCTCGGGGCACCTGGTGCTGATCTCCTCGGTGCTCGGCAACAGAGGCGTACCGGGTGTCAAGGCTGCTTACTGTGCGAGCAAGGCGGGGCTGACCTCGCTGGGCGAGTCGCTGCGCGCGGAGTACCACAAGGGGCCGATCAAAGTCACCGTGATCGAGCCGGGCTACATCGAGTCGGAGATGACGGCCAAATCCAACAGCACAATGCTGATGGTGGACAACGAAACCGGCGTCCGGGCGCTCGTCGACGCGATCGAACGCGAACCCGGCCGCGCCGCGGTGCCGCGGTGGCCGTGGGCGCCGCTGGTGCAGCTGATGCGGGTGTTGCCGCCGCCGATGACCAAGCGGTTCGCCTGAGTCCCGCGAGCAGACGCAAAAGCACCTCATTTCGGTACGAAATGGGTGCTTTTGCGTCTGCTCGCGCAAGTTAAGACGCGCGGCCTCGTTCGCTGCGGTAGCGGCGCACCAGCGCGTCGGTCGAGCTGTCCGACTGCTTCTCCGGTGCATCGTTGCTGGTGATCACCGGCAGCAGGGCCTTGGCCTGCGTCTTGCCCAGTTCCACACCCCACTGGTCGAACGAGTCGATACCCCACACCACACCCTCGGTGAACACCTGGTGCTCGTAGAGCGCGATCAGCTGGCCGAGTGCCGAAGGCGTCAGGCGGTTTGCCAGGATCGACGTCGACGGACGGTTGCCGGGCATCACCTTGTGCGGCACTACGTCGTCCGGCGTTCCTTCCTCGGCGATCTCCTCGGCGGTCTTGCCGAACGCCAGCACTTGCGTCTGAGCGAAGAAGTTGCTCATCAAGAGGTCGTGCATGCTGCCGTCGCCCTCAGCGGTCGGCAGGTCGTCGAGGGGTTGACTGAACCCGATGAAGTCGGCCGGGACCAGCCGGGTGCCCTGGTGCAGCAGTTGGTAAAAGGCGTGCTGGCCGTTGGTTCCCGGCTCGCCCCAATAGATTTCGCCGGTATCCGTGGTGACGGGGGAACCGTCGGCGCGGGTCGACTTACCGTTGGACTCCATGGTCAGCTGCTGCAGGTAGGCCGCGAACCGGGCCAGATCGTTGGAATAGGGCAGCACCGCGCGGGATTGGGCACCGAAGAAGTTGGAGTACCACAGGCCGATCAGGCCGAGCAGCGCAGGCGCATTGGACTGCAGGGGGGCGGTCCGGAAGTGTTCGTCGACGATGTGGAACCCGGACAGGAAGTCCGCGAACGCTTCTCGGCCGATCACCGCCATGACCGAAAGTCCGATTGCCGAGTCCACCGAATAGCGTCCGCCGACCCAGTCCCAGAACCCGAACATGTTGTCGGTGTTGATACCGAAGTCGTCGACCAGCTTCTTGTTGGTGGACACGGCGACGAAATGCCTTGCCACAGCGTCGTCGCCGAGCGCCTCGGTGAGCCAGCGGCGCGCCGCGGTTGCGTTGGTCAGGGTCTCCAATGTCGAAAACGTCTTGGAGGCGACAATGAAAAGTGTTGTGGCAGGGTCTAAGTCAGCCAATGTTGCGACCAGGTCGGCCGGATCTACGTTGGAGACGAAGCGTGCCGCGATGCCCCCGTCGGCGTAGTGACGCAGCGCCTGACAGGCCATTACCGGTCCCAGGTCCGAGCCCCCGATGCCGATGTTGACCACGGTCTTGATCCGCTCGCCGGTGGCGCCTTTCCAGTCGCCGCTGCGCAGCTTGTCGGTGAAATCGCCCATGGCGTCGAGCACCTCGTAGACGTCCCTCACGACGTTCTGGTCCTCGACGATCAGGTCGGCATCGCGGGGCAGCCGCAGCGCGGTGTGCAGCACGGCGCGGTCTTCAGAGGTATTGATACGGGAGCCGGCGAACATCGCGTCGCGGCGCTCTTCCAGCTTCGCCGTCCGCGCCAGGTCGACCAGCAGCTGCACCGTCTCGCGGGTGATGCGATGTTTGCTGTAGTCGATGTAGAGGTCGCCGACGGTGAGGGTGAGTTCGCGGCCGCGGTCCGGATCGTCGTCGAAGAGTTGCCGTAGGTGGGTTTCTCCGATCTGATCATGGTGCTTGAGCAGGGCGTCCCAGGCCGGGGTGGCGGTGATGTCTGATGGCTCGGAGGTCATAGTTCGACCCTAATGCGGCATCGGGGACGAGTCAGGGTGGATGCGGACTGCCGAGCACTTGTTGCAGATCGGGCAACATCGCCTGCAGTTGTTGACCCCAGTACGACCAGGTATGCGTGCCGTTGGCGGGAAAATTGAACAACCCGTTGTGGCCGCCCTTGAGTTGGTAGCGGGCCTGGAACACCTTGTTGCTGATGCGGGTAGCGCTTTCCAGCAGACTGGCATCCAGCTTGGTGCCCAGATCGTGATCGTCGCCGTTGCCGGTATAGATCCAGATCCGGGTGTTGTTGGCGACGAGTTTGGCGGCATTGACCGTGGGGTCGTGGTCGGCCCAGGCCGGGTCGCCCGGCGGGCCCCACATCGCCTCGGAGCGGAAACCTCCGGCGCCCAACTGCACGGCGCTGAGCAGGGCAGGCCAGTTCCCGGCGGACAGGTTGAGGAAGCCCGACATCGAAGCCGCATAGACGAAATGTTGCGGGTGGTCGGCGGCCAGGATCAGCGCCGCCGAGCCGCTCATCGACGCACCCACCACCGCGTTGCCCGTCTGACTGACGCCCTTGTTCGTCGCCAACCAAAGCGGCAGCTCCTGGGTCAGGAAGGTTTCCCACTTGTAGGTCTGCGTTCCGTTGCCGCCCACGGCCGGGCGATACCAGTCGGAATAGAAGCTCGCCGTTCCGCCGGTCGGCATCACCACCGACAGGCCGGACTGGGTGAACCATTCGAACACCGGCAGATGAATATCCCAGCCGTTGAAGTCGTCACGGGCCCGCATCCCGTCGAGCAAATAGACCGCGTGCATGCCGCCGCCCTGATATTCCACCTTGATCTGGCGGTTCATCGACGCCGACGGGACCATCAGGTATTCGATCGGCTGGCCCTGCCTCGACCACGCGGACGAGGTCGCCGAGCTGCAGCCCAAGGCAAGCAGGGTCACGACCGACAGCAAGATCAGCCGGCGCACGGGCGAAAACCCAATCGTTATTGCCGTGACCATTTCCGGCGAAATTTACTCCGGCAAACGCGCGATTCGTCGAATGTAACGGCGGGAGTAACCGTTTAGTGGCCGAGTCGTCCCCGGCCCAGACGCAAAAGCAACATCGCCAGATCTTTCCCGTCGGGACCCAGCTCGCTGTAGCGCTCGATGACTTTCATTTCGCGGTTGTGCACCAGCCGGGTGCCTCCGGACGCCATGCGGGCCCGTCCGATCGCTTGGGACACTTCGGCGCGCCGCTTCACGGCCGCGAGGATCTCGGCGTCGAGCCGGTCGATCTCTTCGCGCAATTGGTCGATATCGAGCTGCTGGGTATCGAGGGTCTCGGTGTTCATCTTTGCTATCTCCGCATTTTCGTGAGGTGGGGGTTCTGGTCTCATCCGGTTTGGGCCTCACACAAGAGACGAGCCCCGAATCCGGAAGCGGACCACGGGGCTCTGCGATAGCAGCTAGACCACGGGCACCGCTGGGGGGTACCCATAGAAAAATCGGGGCTGCACGTTGAGCACGACCCGAGTGTGCCACCAAGGGCCACACGCGCGCAAAAATATGCACGAAAAATGCCTGGTCTGTCGAATGAGTCAAGCCCGAACGGACATACGCGGCCTGATTCTGCGAGGTGTCGGCGGGCGGCGGTAAGTTTGGACCGACATGAGTGTGCACGCAACTGAGGCAAGATCCGAAGCCGAACAACTCCTCGACGGACTCAATCCGCAACAGCGCCAGGCTGTCGTCCACCAGGGCTCGCCGCTGCTGATCGTCGCGGGCGCCGGTTCGGGCAAGACTGCGGTGCTGACCCGGCGCATCGCCTATCTGATCGCCGAGCGGGGCGTCGGGGTGGGTCAGATCCTGGCCATCACCTTC
The DNA here is from genome assembly GCF_059812185.1 of Mycobacterium sp. NGS67. Lineage (NCBI taxonomy): Bacteria > Bacillati > Actinomycetota > Actinomycetes > Mycobacteriales > Mycobacteriaceae > Mycobacterium > Mycobacterium sp. NGS67. The sequence goes on along the minus strand of NZ_JCALCF010000015.1, from coordinate 16,983 downwards.
ACCAACAAGGCCGCCGCGGAAATGCGCGAACGTGTGGTCAATCTGGTCGGCAACCGGGCGCGATACATGTGGGTGTCGACCTTTCACTCGTCGTGCGTACGCATCCTGCGCAACCAGGCTTCGCTGATCAAAGGTCTCAACTCCAACTTCTCCATCTACGACGCCGACGACTCCCGCCGGCTGCTGCAGATGATCGGCCGCGACATGGGCCTGGACATCAAGCGCTACTCGCCCCGGTTGCTCGCCAACGCCATCTCCAACCTGAAGAACGAACTGATCGACCCGGAGCAGGCGGTGTCCGATCTGACCGACGAGTCCGACGACCTGGCGCGCACCGTCGCCTCGGTCTTCGGGGAATACCAACGCCGGTTGCGGGCGGCCAACGCACTGGATTTCGACGACCTGATCGGCGAGACCGTCAACGTGCTCCAGACCTTTCCCGAGATCGCGCAGTACTACCGGCGGCGGTTCCGGCACGTCCTGGTCGACGAGTACCAGGACACCAACCACGCGCAGTACGTGTTGGTGCGGGAATTGGTGGGCCGCGACACCCAGGACGGTGTCCCGCCTGGTGAACTGTGCGTTGTCGGCGACGCCGACCAGTCGATCTATGCGTTCCGCGGCGCCACCATCCGCAACATCGAGGACTTCGAACGCGACTACCCGGACGCGACAACCATTCTGCTGGAACAGAATTACCGCTCCACGCAGAACATCCTGTCGGCGGCCAACTCGGTGATCGCGTGCAACTCGGGACGCCGCGAGAAACGGTTGTGGACCGACGCCGGCGAGGGCGAACTGATCGTCGGCTACGTCGCCGACAACGAACACGACGAGGCCAGGTTCGTCGCCGACGAGATCGACGCGCTCGCCGACCGCGGTGAGATCACCTACAACGACGTCGCGGTCTTCTACCGCACCAACAACTCGTCACGGTCGCTGGAAGAGGTCTTCATCCGCGCCGGGATTCCGTACAAAGTCGTTGGGGGAGTGCGCTTTTACGAACGCAAGGAGATCCGCGACATCGTCGCCTATCTGCGGGTGCTGGACAACCCGGGTGACGCGGTCAGCATGCGGCGCATTCTCAACACGCCCAGGCGTGGCATCGGCGACCGCGCCGAGGCGTGTGTGGCGGTGTACGCCGAGAACACCGGCAGCAGCTTCGCCGACGCGTTGCAGGCCGCGGCGCAGGGCAAGGTGCCGATGCTCAACACGCGCGCCGAGAAGTGCATCGCCGGTTTCGTCGAACTCCTCGACGAGTTGCGGGGGCATCTGGACGACGACCTCGGCGACCTCGTCGAAGCGGTCCTGGACCGCACCGGCTACCGCCGCGAGCTGGAGTCGTCAACCGACCCGCAGGAATTGGCGAGGCTGGACAACCTCAACGAACTCGTCAGCGTCGCACACGAATTCAGCATCGATCAGGCGAACGCGGCGGCGCTGGCAGCCGAGACCGACCCCGACGACGAGGACGTGCCCGACACCGGTGCCCTGGCGGCGTTCCTCGAGCGCGTGTCCTTGGTGGCCGACACCGACGAGATCCCTGAGCACGGCTCCGGTGTGGTCACGTTGATGACGCTGCACACCGCCAAGGGTCTGGAGTTCCCGGTGGTGTTCGTGACCGGTTGGGAGGACGGCATGTTCCCGCACATGCGGGCGCTGGACGACCCGAGAGAGCTTTCCGAGGAGCGGCGGCTGGCCTACGTCGGCATCACCCGTGCCCGGCAGCGGTTGTATGTGAGCAGGGCCATCGTCCGCTCGTCGTGGGGACAGCCGATGCTGAACCCGGAATCCCGCTTCCTGCGCGAGATTCCACAGCAGCTCCTCGACTGGCGGCGCACCGCGCCCAAGGCTTCGTTCAGCGCGCCGGTCAGCGGCGCGGGCCGGTTCGGGACCCCACGAAGCGCCCCGACCCGATCAGGTGCGAGTAAGCGGCCGCTGATCGTGCTCGAACCCGGCGATCGGGTGACGCACGACAAGTATGGGCTGGGCCGCGTGGAAGAGGTCTCCGGTGCGGGTGAGTCGGCGATGTCGCTGATCGACTTCGGCAGTGCCGGGCGGGTGAAGCTGATGCACAACCACGCTCCGATCAGCAAGCTTTAGCCCTGCTACTCCACCCAGCGTCTGGTCTGGGGCAGCATCGCCAGCACCCCGCCCGCGACCGGCAACAGCGGCAGCAGATGCACCAGCCCAGCCACCTTTGCGCCCGCGATGAACACACCGAGATAGGTCAGCAGCGCGACCACCGCCCCGGCCACCACGAGATAACGGCCCACCGGACGGCGTAGCAGCAGCATGATCACCCCGGACACGGTGGTGATCGCGAAGACCAGGGCCAGGAAGCCGACCGCGACGCAGAACAACCGGTCGGACCGCCACCAGCCGGCGATCAGTTCGGTAGCGACGACAGACGTGGCCCAGCCGCTGACGATGCTGACGGCGCTGGCTGCCACGGCCGTCCGGGGTGACGGCTCAGCGGCCAGTACCCGGGGCAGGGCCGGAAACACGTTGGCACGCGCCGCATCTGAGGATGGTGCGCGCCGGATTATCTGCGTGGTCTGCGCCGAAGCCGGTATCGACGGAAGCGGGCCGGTCGGTGCGCGCCGGATGATCCGCGTTCGTGGTTCGTCGGAAGACTCGGGGGTCTCGGGCGTAGCCGGATCGTTCGGCTCGGTCACCGGTCAGCCGGCGTAGTTGCCGACGGACAATCCGCGCTTGGCCAGCCACGGCACCGGGTCGATCCGCTCCGAGCCGCCGAGGAGAACCTCGAAGTGCAGATGGGGTCCAGTGGAAAAGCCCCGGTTTCCCATCGTCGCGATCTGGTCGCCGGCCATCACTCGCTCCCCGACGCTGACCAGCGTGGTGTTGACGTGGCCGTACAGCGTGACGGTGCCGTCGGCGTGCTGCAGCTTGACCCACATGCCGTAGCCGGCGGTCGGCCCGGCATCGATGACCACGCCGTCGGACACCGCGTAGATCGGGGTGCCGATCGAATTGGCGAGGTCGATGCCGGCGTGCAGCACACCCCAGCGGTAGCCGAAGTTCGACGTGAAGATTCCCTTGGTCGGCATGACGTACAGCGGCTGCTGCAACCGCGCCTCGCGCTGCGCGCGCTCCTGCGCGAAGGCCACGCCGCGGGCGAATTCTTCGTTGTGGACCGTGACGTTGCCCGGTTGGGCGCCGATGACCTGCGCTCCTCGCGGCGCGTTGGCGCCGGGGGACCCACCGGACATCGTCGACGCGTTGGCGGTCAGCACCGTCTCGATCTTGGGTGTGTCGGACTGGTTGAGCGCGGTGTGTGTCGCAGCGGCGGCCGCGCCGGCGGCCATTGCGCCGATCAGCAGACGCCCCTTGGCGGCGGTGGTCGGCTGCTTGCGGTGACTTCCCCCTCGGCGGGGCACCGGGATGACATCGGTGACCTCGACGGCCTTGGGTTCGACGACTACCCGGGTGAGCACCTCGGTGGCCGGCGCGGCCAGCCACAGCGGGGTCAGATCGTCGGTGTCGTTCAGGTCGTCGAGTTCGGGGGCCTGCAGCAGCTGCTCGTCGATGTCGAACTCGGAATCCCCGAAGTCGAGGTCGTCGAGATCGGCGAGTTCCATGTCGTCGAGTTCATCAAAGCCATCTAACGGGATGATCTCGGTGACTTCGTTGCGGTGATGATGCAGCCACCGGTCCCGGGGTGCTCGGACTGCTACTGCGCTGGCAGAGCGGGCGATTCGGTGCTGGGACAAAGCTGGAATGTCCTCGGTTCGTAACCATAACGTTATCTGGACCCTGAGACGGTATCCGCAAACGGGTGAGGGTGGCAACCTCGGTATGGAAACTGGCTGATTTTGTGACTTGTATCACGGTTTGAGCCAGATCGAGGTTCGGTGACCTGCGCCACAGCGGTGGATGCGGCGGCAAAGTGCAATTCGGGTGCCGATACAGTTCCTCGGGGCGAGGTACCGAAACGGGACGCCGCCCCACTGGACTAGTAACTAAGCCGAGCAAAGGCAGTGACGCCCATGGATCTGTTCGAGTATCAAGCCAAGGAATTGTTCCTCAAGCACGGAGTGCCCGGTACGCAGGGCCGCGTGACCGACACCGCCGAAGGTGCGCGTGCCATCGCCGAGGAAGTCGGCAAGCCCGTCATGGTCAAGGCACAGGTCAAGACCGGGGGACGCGGCAAGGCCGGCGGCGTGAAGTACGCAGCCAACCCGGAGGAGGCCTACGAGCACGCCAAGAACATCCTGGGCCTGGACATCAAGGGCCACATCGTGAAGAAACTGCTGGTCGCCGAGGCCAGCGACATCGCCGAGGAGTACTACCTGTCCTTCCTGCTGGACCGGGCGAACCGCAGCTACCTGGCGATGTGCTCGGTCGAGGGTGGCATGGAGATCGAAGAGGTCGCCGCGACCAAACCCGACCGGCTCGCCAAGGTTGCGGTGGACGCGGTCAAGGGCGTCGATCGGGACTTCGCGCGCTCCATCGCCGAGCAGGGTCACCTGCCCGCCGAGGTGCTCGACGCCGCCGCCGTCACGATCGAGAAGTTGTGGGGGGTGTTCGTCGGCGAGGATGCGACGTTGGTCGAGGTCAACCCGCTGGTGCGTACGCCGGACGACAAGATCCTGGCGCTGGACGGCAAGGTGACGCTGGATGCCAACGCCGACTTCCGTCAGCCCGGCCACGCCGAATTCGAGGACCGCGCAGCCACCGACCCGCTGGAACTCAAGGCCAAGGAACACGACCTCAACTACGTCAAGCTCAGCGGTGAGGTCGGGATCATCGGCAACGGCGCCGGGCTGGTGATGTCGACCCTGGACGTCGTCGCCTACGCCGGGGAGAAGCACGGCGGCGTCAAGCCGGCCAACTTCCTGGACATCGGCGGCGGCGCCTCGGCCGAGGTGATGGCGGCCGGACTGGACGTGATCCTGGGCGACCCGGAAGTCAAGAGCGTGTTCGTCAACGTCTTCGGCGGCATCACCGCGTGCGACGCGGTCGCCACCGGGATCGTCAAGGCGCTGGAAATCCTCGGCGACGAGGCCAACAAGCCGCTGGTGGTGCGGTTGGACGGCAACAACGTCGAGGAAGGCCGCCGCATCCTGGCCGAAGCCAACCATCCGCTGGTCATCCAGGCCGAGACGATGGACGCCGGTGCCGATAAAGCCGCCCAGCTCGCGAACGCCTGACAAAGAGAGATAACCCAATGGCTATTTTCCTGACCTCCGAAAACAAGGTCATCGTCCAGGGCATCACCGGGGCCGAGGCCACCACGCACACCGCACGGATGCTCAAGGCCGGCACCCAGATCGTCGGCGGCGTCAACGCCCGCAAGGCCGGCACCACGGTTTCGCACAAGGACGCCGACGACAAGGACATCGAGCTGCCGGTGTTCGGCACCGTCGTCGAGGCGATCGAGAAGACCGGCGCGGACGTCTCGATCATCTTCGTGCCGCCGAAGTTCGCCAAGGACGCGATGATCGAGGCCATCGACGCCGAGATCCCGCTGCTGGTGGTCATCACCGAGGGAATCCCGGTGCAGGACAGCGCGTATGCGTGGGCCTATAACGTCGAAAAGGGCAAGAAGACCCGCATCATCGGACCGAACTGCCCGGGCATCATCAGCCCCGGACAGTCGCTGGTCGGCATCACCCCGGCCAACATCACCGGGCCCGGTCCGGTCGGGTTGGTGTCGAAGTCGGGCACCCTGACCTACCAGATGATGTATGAGCTGCGCGATTTCGGGTTCACCACCTCGATCGGCATCGGCGGTGACCCGGTGATCGGCACCACGCACATCGACGCTATCGAGGCGTTCGAGAAGGACCCCGACACCAAGCTGATCGTGATGATCGGCGAGATCGGTGGTGACGCCGAGGAGCGGGCGGCCGACTTCATCAAGGCCAACGTGACCAAGCCGGTCGTCGGCTATGTCGCGGGATTCACCGCGCCCGAAGGCAAGACCATGGGCCACGCGGGTGCGATCGTGTCCGGCTCGTCGGGCACGGCGGCTGCCAAGAAGGAAGCGCTGGAGGCGGCCGGTGTGAAGGTCGGCAAGACGCCGTCGGAGACGGCGGCGCTGGCGCGAGAAATTCTGCAGTCGCTCTAACGCTTCCCCGGCCAGCAGACGCAGAATCGCACGTTTCGGTCCCGAAACGTGCGATTCTGCGTCTGCTCGCGGAACCGAGCCGGGCCACTCTGTACCCCCCGCCGAGCGGCGATGCGCGGTGGGGTATTTAGTTGAACTATGAATATTGATCCGCGGACGCCCGTCGTCGTCGGCGTCGGACAGGCGGCCGAGCGCATCGACGACCCCGGTTACCGGGCCATGTCACCGGTCGAGTTGGCCGCCGCCGCCGCGCAATCCGCCCTCGACGACTGCGCTGCCGCGGCTGTGGCAGCCGAGATCGACACCATCGCGGCGCTGCGGCAATTCGAGATATCCGGGCCGATGGCCGACGCCCCGTTGGGCCGGTCCAACAACTACCCGCGGTCGGTGGCCAAGCGCATCGGTGCCGAGCCTCGCCGCGCGATCCTGGAGATCGTCGGTGGGCAAGGCCCGCAGCATCTGATCACCGAGCTGGCCGGGGAGATCGCCGCCGGTCGTTCCGAGGTGGCGTTGATGTTCGGCTCGGATGCGACCTCGACCCTGCGCCACTTCGCCAAGGCCGACGAGAAGCCCGACTTCAGCGAGACGGTCGAGGGTGACCTGGAGGATCGCGGAGCCGGCATCGAGAAACTGATTTCCCGCTACACCGTCATCCACGGTCTGGTGGACGCGCCGACTCAGTATGCGCTGATGGAGAACGCCCGACGGGCGACGACCGGGCTGGGGCCGGCCGAATACCTGCGCCGGATGGCCGAGTTGTTTGCGCCGTTCAGCAAGGTCGCCGCCGGTAATCCCTACGCGGCCGCGCCGGTGGAGCGCACTGTCGAGGAACTGATCACCGTCACCGACAGCAACCGGATGATCGCCGAGCCGTATCCGCGGCTGCTGGTCGCCCGCGATCAGGTGAACCAGGGTGCGGCGGTCTTGTTGATGTCGGTGGGGACGGCCCGGCGGCTTGGTGTTCCCGAAGACAAGTGGGTGTATCTGCGCGGGCATGCCGACTTGGAAGAGCAGGCGCTACTGGAGCGACCGGAGTTGGGTCGTTATCCAGCGGCGGTCATGGCGGCACGGGAGGCGCTGGATGTGGCCGGGATCGGTGTCGACGACGTCGCCACCTTCGATCTGTACAGCTGCTTCCCGGTGCCGGTGTTCAACTTCTGCGACGGAATGGGCGTGGCTCGCGACGACCCGCGCGGTCTGACGCTGACCGGCGGGCTGCCGTTCTTCGGCGGCGCCGGCAACAACTACTCGACGCATGGCGTCGCCGAGACGGTAGCCCGGATGCGAAGCGCGCCAGGGCAGTTCGGCCTCGTCGGTGCCAACGGCGGCATCCAGAGCAAGTACTCGGTCGGGGTGTACTCGACGTCGCCCGGACCGTGGCGACCGGACCGCAGTGCGCAGTTGCAGGCCGAGATCGCCGGACGGCCCACCGTGGCGGTCACCGAGAACGCCGACGGCCGCGGCACCGTCGAGACCTACACCGTGCGTCGCGACAACGGGCGTCCGACCGGGATCATCATCGGGCGCCTTGAAGACGACAGCCGCTTCCTGGCGACCACCGAGGACGACGAGTTGATCTCCCTGTTGATTGACGGCGACCCGCTGGGGCAACAGGTCCAGGTGCGGTCGTTCGACTACGGCAACCGCTGCACCCTCTAGCCCGAGCAGGCACTCTCTAGGGCGAGCAGACGCAAAAGCCCCTCATTTCGGCACGAAATGGGGGCTTTTGCGTCTGCTCGGCATCAGACGAACGAGGCGAGCTTGCCGGCCAACCGCTCCACATACGCGGCGACCTTGTCCTCATCGCTGTCGGGCATTCCGAACAGCACCTCGGTGACGCCGAGTTCGGCCCAGCGCGCCAGCTTCTCCGCATCCGGCTTGAAGTCCAGCGCCACGATCTGCGGGGCGCCGTCCCGGCCGGCCGCGGCCCAGGTGTCCTGCAGCAATTTCACCGGCTCGTCGATGTCGAAGTCGCGCGGCGTGGTGATCCAACCGTCCGCACTGCGCGCGATCCATTTGAAGTTCTTCTCGTTGCCGGCGGCGCCCACCAGCACCGGAATGTGCGCCTGCACCGGCTTGGGCCAGGCCCAGCTCGGCCCGAACTTCACGAACTCGCCGTCGTATTCGGCCTCCTCCTGAGTCCACAGGGCGCGCATCGCCTCCAGGTATTCGCGCAACATGGTGCGACGGCGGCCGGGCGGTACGTTGTGGTCGGCCAGCTCGTCGGTGTTCCAGCCGAAACCGACGCCGAGGCTCACCCGTCCCCCCGACAAGTGGTCCAGCGTGGCAATGCTTTTGGCCAGCGTGATCGGGTCATGTTCGACCGGCAGCGCCACCGCGGTGGACAAGCGGACCCGCGACGTTACCGCGGACGCCGCCCCCAAGCTCACCCACGGATCCAGCGTGCGCATGTAGCGGTCGTCGGGCAGGGTCTCGTCACCCGTGGTCGGGTGGGCAGCTTCGCGCTTGATCGGAATGTGAGTGTGTTCTGGCACGTAGAACGTGCGAAACCCGTGATCGTCGGCAAGTTTGGCGGCTGCCGCCGGGGCAATACCGCGGTCGCTGGTGAACAGAACGAGGCCGTAGTCCATGCCCCAATTTAGAACGTGTTCTACTTTTGCCCGCGGGCGGCCCCCGTCCGCACCGGTAAGTGGACGGGCGCGCTGGTCAGCGGCCAAGGGCATTTGCCATCCAACGTGCGCTAGCGTGGTTGGTCGATGGCGTCGCAAACAGCAGCGTGGCAGTGGCGCCGCCCCGGCACCGGAAGCAACAGGAGGAGTCCATGACCTTTTCGCCCGGTAGTCCCGGCTATCAACCCGCGCAACAGGCCGGTTCGTACAGCGGCGGCACGCCGGCCGCCACACCCGCCCAAGCCGACCCCGCAGCCCCCCACGAAAGCAAGCTCGGGCAGTACTTGGCACTCGCGGTGGTGGCCCTAGGTCTGTTGGCCTACTTCTTCAGCTTCGGGCCGATGTTCCCCCATGGCTCAGAACCCGGTAGTTCCGGTGGCGAAGTGTCCTACAACGTCGCGGCGGTGGCGGCGATCACCGCAGCCGTCCTGGCCGCACTACTGGCCGGGGTTAGTCTGCTCCCCAAGGTCGCCGGCTACGTGACGACCTCGGGGGTGCTCTCGGTACTCGGCGTGCTGCTGATCATCTTCGCCATCTTCAACAAACCCGACTCGTCTTCGGCCGGCTGGGCGCTGTGGATTGTTCTGGTGCTGATCGTGTTTCAAGCGGTCGCGGCCGTCGGAGCGTTGCTGCTCGATGCCGGAGTCATCACCGCCCCGACGCCGCGCCCCAAGTACGACCCGTTCAGCGGGTACGGCCAGTACGGTCAATACGGTCAATACGGCGGGCAGCCCGGCGGGTACTACGGTCAGCCAGGTGCACAGCAGTCCGCGCCCAACCCGGTTCAGGCGCAGCAGCCGCCCGGGTACGGCTCGCAGCAGTTCGGCAACTACTCGTCGAGCCCGAATCCCCAATCCGGCGGATTCCCTGCGCAGCCGACACAGGTCGTCTCCCAGCCGCAGCATCAGCCGCCGGCGAGCCACACTCCGCCCACCGGATTCCCCAGCTTCAGCCCGCCCCCGCCGGTCAGCGCCGGCTCGGGTTCGCAGGCTGGGTCGGCGCCGGTCAACTACGGCAACCAATCCGGTGGACAACAGTCGTACGGCCAGGATCAGCAATCGTCGCCTGGTTCGGCTCCGGTCTAACCGTGCGCTGTCGCGCCTAGTCGGTCCCGCGCGCCAAGAGTGACACGGGTGTCGGCACGAAACGAGGACAACCGGGTAGCGGGGGCCCGTCAGGCGCGCGACCTCGTCCGGGTCGCTTTCGCCCCGGCCGTGGTAGCGCTCGTCGTGATCGCCGCGGTCACGCTGCTGGAACTGTTGATCGCCAACAGCGACATGACCGGCGCACTCGGCGCCATAGCCAGCATGTGGCTCGGCGTGCACCAGGTGCCGATCTCGATCGCCGGCCGCGAGTTGGGCGTCATGCCGCTGCTGCCGGCGATGTTGATGGTCTGGGGTACCGCACGGACCACCGCGCGGGCGACTTCGCCGTATTCGTCGTGGCTGGTGGTGCGCTGGGTCGTCGCCTCGGCCCTGGGCGGCCCGCTGCTGATGACGGCGATCGCGCTGGCGGTCATCCACGACGCGTCCTCGGTGCTGACCGAACTGCAGACGCCCAGTGCGTTGCGGGCGTTCACCAGCGTGCTGGTGGTGCACGCGATCGGGGCTGCGATCGGCGTGTGGTCCCAGGTGGGACGACGGGCGTTGGGTGCATCCCCGTTGCCCAATTGGCTGGGCGATTCGTTGCGCGCGGCCTTCGCCGGTGTGGTGGCGTTGCTGGGGTTGTCGGGGATGGCGACGACGGGATCGCTGGTCGTCCATTGGGCGACCATGCAGGACCTGTTCTCCATCACCGACTCCATCTGGGGTCAGTTCAACCTCACCGCGCTGTCGCTGCTGTACGCGCCCAACGTCATCGTCGGCGCCTCGGCGATCGCGGTAGGGTCCAGCGCGCACATCGGCTTCGCGACGTTCAGCTCGTTCACGGTGTTCGGCGGCGACGTGCCGGCACTTCCTATCCTGGCCGCCGTACCCACTCCCCGGCTCGGTCCGGTATGGGTCGCGCTGCTGATCATCGGAGCGGCATCCGGCGTGGCGGTGGGCCAGCAGTGCGCGCGGCGACCGCTGCCGGCGGTTGCCGCCTTCGCCAAACTAGTGGTGGCCGCCGTCGTCGGAGCTTCGGCTATGACGTTGCTCGGCTACGCCGGTGGCGGCAAATTGGGCAACTTTGGTGACGTGGGGGTGGAGCTGAGCACGCTGTTCCTCGGCACACTCTTCTGGTTCGCCGGGGTCGGCGCGCTGACCGTGGTGATGGCCGGGGGGATCCGACGGCGTCCCCGACGACCTCGCCCGAAACCCGACGCGGAAGAGGAAACCGTGTTGGGGGCATACGACGAGGATCTCGAGCAGGACGAGGATCTCGAGCAGGACGAGGTCGTCGAGGACGAGGACGCGCCCGTCGACCGAGATGAGGACGAAGTGCAGGAGTTGCCGCGCGAGAGTTGAGCGCTCCCCCACGCTGCCGCGCGGGCGTTGAGCGCTTCTCGTCCGCCCACGCTGCCGCGCGGGCGGCATCGTCGCCCGCAGCTGCCGGATTTGTCGGGCTCCTCCTCCCCCCACGCTGCCGCGCGGGCGGCATTGTCGCCCGACTAGGCTCGCCTCGTGCCGGAACCCCTGCGTGTACCTCCCAGTGCACCGGCGCGGCTTGTAGTGCTGGCATCGGGCACCGGTTCGCTGCTCGACGCGATGCTCAAGGCGGCGACGGGCCAGTACCCGGCGCGGGTGGTGGCCGTCGGCGTGGACCGCGACTGCCGGGCTACCCAGATCGCCGCCGAGGCCGCGATACCGGCCTATGCCGTGCGGGTCGGCGACCATCCCAGCCGCGACGCCTGGGACGCCGCGATCACCGAAGCCACCGCCGCACACGAGCCCGACCTCATCGTCTCCGCCGGATTCATGAGAATCCTTGGCCCGCAATTCCTTTCACGATTCTCTGGCCGCACGATCAACACTCACCCGGCGTTGCTGCCGGCCTTCCCCGGTGCCCACGGCGTGGCCGAAGCGCTGGCCTACGGTGTGAAAGTCACCGGCTGTACGGTGCACCTGGTGGATGCCGGCGTGGACACCGGTCCGATCCTGGCGCAGCACCCCGTCGAGGTGTTCGACGGCGACGACGAAGAAAGCCTGCACGAACGCATCAAAGTCGTGGAGCGACAACTGCTGGTGGATGTAGTGGCCGCGATGGCCACCCGAGGCGTAACGGTGACGGGACGGAAGGCGGCCATAGGATGAGCACACGATGAGCACCGACAAGAAGCCGATTCGTAGGGCATTGATCAGCGTCTACGACAAGTCCGGATTGATCGACCTCGCCCAGGGGCTCGCCGCCGCCGGGGTCGAGATCGTCTCGACCGGATCGACCGCCAAGACCATTGCCGACAAAGCGATTCCGGTCACCCGCGTCGAGGAACTGACCGGCTTCCCGGAGGTGCTCGACGGGCGAGTCAAGACCTTGCATCCGCGCGTGCACGCCGGACTGCTGGCCGATATGCGCAAGCCCGAACACCAAACCGCCCTGGCCGAACTCGGCATCAAGGCGTTCGAACTCGTGGTGGTCAACCTCTATCCGTTCAGCCAGACCGTCGACTCCGGCGCGGGCGTCGACGACTGCGTCGAGCAGATCGACATCGGCGGGCCGTCCATGGTGCGCGCCGCTGCCAAGAACCATCCCAGCGTCGCCGTGGTCACCGACCCGCGCGGCTACGACGGCGTGCTCGCCGCGGTGCGCAACGGCGGATTCACGCTTGCCGAACGAAAGAAGCTGGCCTCGTTGGCGTTTCAGCACACCGCCGAGTACGACATCGCGGTCGCCACCTGGATGCAGTCCACCCTGGCCCCCGAGGAACCCGCGCAGGAATTCCCGCACTTCGTCGCCCGCAACTGGCGTCGCGCAGCGACGTTGCGCTACGGCGAGAATCCGCACCAGCAGGCCGCCCTGTACACCGACCCGGCGGCCTGGCCCGGTCTGGCGCAGGCCGAGCAGCTGCACGGAAAAGAGATGTCCTACAACAACTTCACCGACGCCGACGCCGCCTGGCGCGCGGCGTTCGACCACCAACAGACCTGCGTGGCAATCATCAAGCACGCCAATCCGTGCGGCATCGCCATCTCCGATGTCTCCGTCGCCGACGCGCACCGCAAGGCCCACGAATGTGACCCGCTGAGCGCTTTCGGCGGAGTGATCGCAGCCAACACCGAGGTCACTGTCGAGATGGCCGAGTACGTCAGCACCATCTTCACTGAAGTGGTCGTCGCGCCGGCCTACGCGCCGGGGGCCCTGGAGGTGCTGACGCGCAAGAAGAACATCCGGGTGCTGCTGGCCTCCGAACCGATGGCCGGCGGCCACGAACTGCGCGCGATCAGCGGCGGTTTGCTGATCCAGCAACGCGACCAGCTCGACGCCGCGGGTGACGATCCGAACAACTGGACCCTGGCCACCGGAGAACCCGCCGACCCCGCCACCCTCACCGACCTGGTCTTCGCCTGGCGCGCCTGCCGCGCCGTCAAGTCCAACGCGATCGTGATCGTCGCCGACGGTGCCACCGTCGGTGTCGGCATGGGTCAGGTCAACCGCGTCGACGCCGCCCGGCTGGCCGTCGAACGAGGCAATGCACGCGGCGACCAGCGGGTCAGGGGAGCGGTCGGCGCATCGGATGCGTTCTTCCCGTTCCCGGACGGGCTGGAGACGCTGACGGCCGCGGGAGTCAAGGCCATCGTGCACCCCGGTGGCTCGGTGCGCGACGACGAAGTGACGGCGGCGGCCACCAAGGCAGGGATCACGTTGTACCTCACCGGGGCCAGGCACTTCGCGCACTAGCTCCGTCCGCCGAGAGTGAAATCCACGACCGACACGCCGCAGAGTGCGTCGGGAAAGTCACTCTCGTCGGCACAACCCAAGGCAGGGTCGTAGCGTGGAGAGGTGACTTCACCGAGCAATCTGCCCCGTACCGTTGGCGAGCTGCGTGCCTCCGGCCATCGTGAGCGCGGCGTCCGGCAGGAAATCCGGGAAAATCTACTGACCGCTTTGGCCGACGGCGACGACGTGTGGCCGGGGATCCTAGGTTTTGACGACACCGTGATCCCCCAGTTGGAGCGGGCACTGATCGCCGGACACGACTTCGTCCTGCTGGGTGAACGCGGCCAGGGCAAGACCCGGCTGCTGCGGGCGCTCACCGGACTTCTCGACGAGTGGACGCCGGTGATCGCCGGCGCAGAGCTCGGCGAACATCCCTACAGCCCCATCACCCCCGAGTCGATCAAGCGGGCCGCGCAGTCCGGTGAAGACCTGCCCATCGCCTGGAAGCACCGCAGTGAGCGTTACACCGAGAAGCTGGCCACCCCGGACACCAGCGTCGCTGACCTGGTCGGAGACATTGATCCGATCAAGGTGGCCGAGGGCCGCAGCCTCGGGGATCCCGAAACCATCGCCTACGGGCTGATCCCGCGGGCACACCGCGGCATCGTCGCGGTCAACGAACTGCCCGACCTCGCCGAACGCATCCAGGTCTCGATGCTCAACGTGATGGAAGAGCGCGACATCCAGGTCCGCGGCTACACGCTGCGGCTGCCGCTCGACGTCCTGGTGGTGGCCAGCGCCAACCCCGAGGACTACACCAACCGCGGCCGCATCATCACCCCGCTCAAGGACCGGTTCGGCGCCGAGATCCGCACCCACTATCCGCTGGAGCTCAGTGCCGAGATCGGGGTCATCGCCCAGGAGGCGCACTTGAGCGCAGAGGTGCCCGACTACCTGCTGCAGGTGATCGCGCGGTTCGCCCGCTACCTGCGCGAGTCCAGCTCGGTCGACCAGCGTTCGGGCGTCTCGGCGCGATTCGCCATCGCGGCGGCCGAGACGGTCGCGGCGGCAGCACGGCACCGCGGGGCGATTCTGGGGGAGACCGATCCGGTCGCCCGCGTGGTCGATCTGGGCACCATCATCGACGTGCTGCGCGGCAAGCTGGAATTCGAATCCGGCGAAGAGGGCCGCGAGCAGGCCGTGCTGGAGCACCTGCTGCGCCGCTCGACGGCCGACACCGCGTCTCGGGTGCTGGGCGGCATCGACGTCGGCACTTTGGTCGCGGCCGTCGAGGGAGGCTCGGCGGTGACGACGGGCGAGCGGGTATCGGCCAAGGACGTGCTGGCCGCGGTTCCCGGCCTGCCGGTGGTGGACAAGATCGCGACCAAACTGGGCGCCGAGTCCGAAGGGGAGCGGGCCGCGGCACTGGAGTTGGCTCTCGAGGCGCTGTACCTGGCGAAGCGGGTCGACAAGGTGTCCGGTGAAGGGCAGACGGTCTATGGCTCGTAGCGGGCACTCATCGCGTTACTCGGCGTACACCGGCGGTCCCGACCCGCTGGCCCCGCCGGTGGATCTGCGGGAGGCGCTCGAGGCGATCGGGCAGGACGTCATGGCCGGCACTTCGCCGCGCCGCGCGTTATCGGAGTTGCTGCGGCGCGGCACCGAGAACATGCGTGGGGCCGACCGGCTGGCCGCCGAGGCCAACCGCAAACGACGGGACCTGTTGCGGCGCAACAATTTAGACGGCACGTTGCAGGAAATAAAGAAGCTGCTCGACGAGGCGGTGCTCGCCGAACGCAAGGAACTGGCGCGTGCCCTCGACGACGACGCCCGCTTCTCCGAGTTGCAGCTGGAGGCGCTGCCGCCGTCGCCGGCCAAGGCCGTGCAGGAGCTCTCCGAATACGACTGGCGCAGCGGCGAGGCCCGTCAGAAATACGAGCAGATCAAGGATCTGCTGGGCCGGGAGATGCTCGACCAACGCTTCGCCGGGATGAAAGAAGCGCTGCAGGGCGCCACCGACGAGGACCGTCAGCGCGTCAGCCAGATGCTCGACGACCTGAATGACCTGTTGGACAAGCACGCCAGAGGCGAGGACACCCAGCAGGACTTTCAAGATTTCATGGACAAGCACGGCGAGTTCTTCCCGGAGAACCCGAGCAATGTCGAAGAGCTGCTCGATTCGCTGGCCAAGCGGGCCGCCGCGGCGCAGCGGTTTCGCAACAGCCTGTCCCAGGAGCAGCGTGATGAGCTGGATGCGTTGGCGCAGCAGGCATTCGGGTCACCGTCTTTGATGCAGGCGTTGAGTCGGCTCGACTCGCATCTACAGGCGGCGCGACCCGGTGAGGACTGGACCGGGCAGGAGCAGTTCTCCGGCGACAATCCGTTCGGCATGGGCGAGGGAACCCAGGCTCTGGCCGACATCGCCGAGCTGGAGCAGCTGGCCGAACAGCTCTCGCAGGCGTACCCAGGGGCCACGATGGACGACGTCGACCTCGACGCACTCGCCCGCCAGCTCGGAGACGAGGCCGCCGTCGACGCCCGGACACTGGCCGAACTCGAGCGTGCCCTAGTCAACCAGGGCTTCCTGGACCGCGGCTCCGATGGTCAATGGCGGCTGTCCCCGAAGGCCATGCGCCGATTGGGCGAGACCGCGCTACGTGATGTGGCGCAACAACTTTCGGGTCGTCACGGTGATCGGGAGACCCGTCGGGCGGGCGCGGCCGGCGAACTGACCGGCGCGACACGGCCCTGGCAGTTCGGCGACACCGAGCCGTGGAACATTTCCCGGACGCTGACGAACGCCGTCCTTCGGCAAGCCGGCACCTCGACGCTCGACGGGGGACTGCGCATCAGCGTCGACGACGTGGAGGTCTCGGAGACCGAAACCCGCACCCAGGCCGCGGTCGCACTGCTGGTGGACACCTCGTTCTCGATGGTGATGGAGAACCGGTGGCTGCCGATGAAGCGCACGGCGCTGGCGCTCAACCATCTGGTGTGCACCCGGTTCCGCTCGGATGCGTTGCAGATCATCGCTTTCGGCCGCTACGCCCGGACGGTCAGCGCCGCGGAACTGACGGGTTTGGAAGGTGTCTACGAGCAAGGCACCAACCTGCATCACGCGCTCGCGCTGGCCGGCCGTCACCTGCGTCGGCACCCCAATGCGCAACCCGTGCTGCTGGTGGTGACCGACGGGGAACCGACCGCGCACCTGGAGGATTTCGACGGCGACGGGAGGGGTTCTGCTGTGTTTTTTGATTACCCGCCGCATCCCCGGACCATCGCGCACACGGTGCGCGGATTCGATGAGATGTCCAGGCTCGGTGCGCAAGTCACGATCTTCCGGCTAGGCAGCGACCCTGGTCTGGCGCGGTTCATCGACCAGGTCGCCCGTCGTGTGGAGGGCCGGGTGGTGGTGCCGGATCTGGACGGGCTGGGTGCGGCGGTGGTGGGCGACTATCTGCG